>NZ_JBMNDS010000121.1:0-23849 GCF_052543295.1 Streptomyces sp. SAS_270 | reverse complement strand
CGGGGACTCGGCCGCCGCCCCGCGGTCGAGTCCCCGGCACGCCAACCCGAGCCGCACACCGGAGACCGCCACGCCATGTCCGTCATCGCCCTCGACGCCAGCTCCTCGCACATCCTGGACAACCCCGCCTGGGCCGCGCTCACCGGCCCGCACGCCTCCTTCGCCGAACTCCCCCACTCTCGAATTCGCTCGAGCGGGGGGACCCCCATCGCCCACGCCGTCCGATACCAGCAGGACGTGGCCCCCTTCCACGCCGTCTCCGACAAGGACGACCCGCGCGCCTGGGCCGACCTCGCCGCACTCGTCGGCCCCGGCGGCACCGCCGCGGTGCGAGGCGTGAGCGAGGCGCAGGTCGGCTGGGAGGTCGTGCGCACCGGACACGGCGTCCAACTCGTGGACACCGCCCTGCGCGCGGAGCCCGACCCCGGGGCCGTACGGCTCGGCCCCGACGACGTGCCCGAGATCCTGGACCTGGTCGCCCGCACCGAGCCGGGCCCCTATCTGCCCCGTACCGTCGAACTGGGCACCTACCTCGGCATCCGCCACCAGGGCCGGCTGATCGCCCTGGCAGGGGAGCGGCTGCACCCGCCCGGCTGGACGGAGATCAGCGCCGTGTGCACCGACCCCGCCCACCGCGGCCGAGGCCTGGCCACCCGCCTGGTCCGCGCGGTCGCCGCCGGCATCAAGGAGCGCGGCGAACGCCCCTTCCTGCACGCCGCGGCCACCAACGCGAACGCGATCCGGCTGTACGAGTCGATCGGGTTCACCCTGCGCCGCCGTACCGTCTTCTCGCTCGTCCGGCACACCGGGGCCGCCGTTCTGGAAGAAACGGCATAGCCGTGCCGTTGTCCTTGTCGAAGGTGAGTGCTTGGACCACTCGGACGGAGGTGCGACGCGTGCCCCGTGTACTGCGTGCCGTCCGCCTCCACTCCCGGCCCCACATCGACCTCCAGCGCGTGGCCGGCTCCCTCTGTAGCTCCTGACCCCGTTTCCCCAGCCGCCGTGCGCCCCCACTCCCGCGGGCCGGCGATCTCGTACGGACCTCCAGGAAGGCACCTTCGTGTCCCCAACTCCCGCTTCCCACCTGCACCTTGCCGTTGCCCTCGACGGCGCCGGCTGGCACCCCGCCTCCTGGCGCGAGCAAGTCGCCCGCCCCCGGGACCTGTTCACCGCCGGCTACTGGGCCGACCTGGTCGCCGAGGCCGAACGCGGCCTGATCGACTTCGTCACTCTTGAGGACGGACTCGGCCTGCAGTCCTCGCACTACGGCGAGCTCGACGGCCGCACCGACCAGGTCCGCGGCCGTCTCGACGCCGTCCTGACCGCCTCCCGCATCGCCCCCCTCACCCGGCACATCGGCCTGGTCCCGACCGTGATCGCCACCCACACGGAGCCGTTCCACCTCTCCAAGGCGATCGCCACCCTCGACTACGTCAGCACCGGCCGCGCGGGCCTGCGCGTACAGATCAGCGCCCGCCCGCACGAGGCCGACCACTTCGGCCGCCGCACCTTCCCGCCGCTGAACCTGGCGGAGTTGCAGACCCCAGCCGGTCAGGAGCGGCTCACCGACCACTTCGACGAGGCCGCCGACTACGTAGAGGTCGTGCGTCGGCTCTGGGACAGCTGGGAGGACGGCGCGGAGATCCGGGACGTCGCCACCGGCCGCTTCATCGACCGCGACAAGCTGCACTACATCGACTTCGAGGGCAGGCACTTCAGCGTCAAGGGCCCCTCCATCACCCCGCGCCCGCCGCAGGGCCAGCCGCTGGTCACCGCCCTCGCCCACCAGACCGTGCCGTACCGGCTGGTGGCCCGCCAGGCCGACGTCGGCTACGTCACCCCGCAGGACGCCGCGCACGCCCGGGCGATCGTCGCCGAGATCCGCGCCGAGCAGGAGGCGGCCGGACGCGCCGGTTCACTCCTGCACGTCTTCGGTGACCTGGTGGTCTTCCTGGACGACGAGCAGACCGTCGCGGAGGACCGCCGCGCACGTCTCGACGCCCTGGCGGGGGAGCCGTACACCGGCGACGCCCGCATCTTCGCCGGAACGCCCACCCAACTCGCAGATCTACTCCAGGAGTTGGCGGAGGAGGGGCTGAGCGGCTTCCGGCTGCGGCCCGCCGTCGCCGGGCACGACCTGCCCGCAATCACCCGGAGCTTGGTCCCCGAACTCCAGCGCCGGGGCCTCTTCCGCACTGCCTACGAGGCCGACACCCTGCGCGGCCTGCTGGGGCTGGCCCGTCCCGCCAATCGCTACGCCGCAGCTGCCACCGCCTGAGCCGGAAGGACCGTACGACCATGAGCAAGCCGCTGAAGCAGATCCATCTGGCCGCCCATTTCCCGGGCGTCAACAACACCACGGTGTGGAGCGACCCCGAGGCCGGCAGCCACATCGAGTTCAGCTCCTTCGCGCACTTCGCCCGGACCGCCGAACGCGCCAAGTTCGACTTCCTGTTCCTCGCCGAGGGCCTGCGCCTGCGCGAACAGGGCGGCAAGATCTACGACCTGGACGTCGTCGGACGCCCCGACACCTTCACGATCCTCGCCGCGCTCGCCGCCGTCACCGACCACCTCGGCCTGACCGGCACCATCAACTCCACTTTCAACGAGCCCTACGAGGTGGCCCGCCAGTTCGCGAGCCTCGACCACCTCTCCGACGGCCGCGCCGCCTGGAACGTCGTCACCTCCTGGGACGCCTTCACCGGCGAGAACTTCCGCCGCGGCGGCTTCCTCCCACAGGACGAGCGCTACTCCCGCGCCAAGGAGTTCCTGGCCACGGCAGGCGAACTCTTCGACTCCTGGCACGGCGACGAGATCGTCGCCGACCAGGCCACGGGCGTCTTCCTGCGGGACGCGAAGGCCGGCTCCTTCGTCCACACGGGCCGACACTTCGACATCCACGGCCAGTTCAACGTCCCGCGCTCCCCGCAGGGCCGCCCCGTCATCTTCCAGGCCGGCGACTCCGACGAGGGACGCGAGTTCGCCGCCTCCTCCGCCGACGCCATCTTCAGCCGGTACGCCACCCTGGAGGGCGGACAGGCCTTCTACACGGACGTCAAGAACCGCCTCGTCAAGTACGGCCGCCGCCATGACCAGTTGCTGATCCTGCCTGCCGCTTCCTTCGCGCTCGCCGACACGGACGCGGAGGCCGAGGAACTGGCCAGGGACGTCCGCCGCCAGCAGGTCAGCGGCGCCACCGCCATCAAGCACCTGGAGTTCGTCTGGAACCGGGACCTGTCGTCCTACGACCCGGAAGGGCCGCTGCCCGACATCGACCCCGTGGTGAGCGAGGAGCACATCTCGCGCGGCCGCGCCCAGGTCCGGATGTACCGCGACCCGCTGGCCACCGCCCGCGAGTGGCGCGAGCTGGCCGAAGCGAACAACTGGTCCATCCGCGACCTGGTCATCGAGACCGGCAACCGCCAGAGCTTCGTCGGCTCCCCGGAGACGGTCGCGCGGACCATCAACGACTACGTCCAGGCCGACGCAAGCGACGGCTTCATTCTCGCCCCGCACATCACCCCCACCGGCCTCGACGTCTTCGCCGACAAGGTCGTCCCACTGCTCCAGGAACAGGGCGTCTTCCGCACCGACTACGAGGGCCCGACCCTCCGCCACCACCTGGGCCTCGCGGACGACCTGCGGGGCGATCAGCGGGTGGCATCGTGAAGTTCCTCGCCATCACGCTCATCGTGCACCGCCGGGACCCCATCACCGGGGTGCAGAAGTCCACCCACGACCGCTTCCGCGAGGTCCTCGACAGTGCCCTGCTGGCCGAGGAGTTGGGCTTCGACGGCTTCGGCGTGGGGGAGCGGCACGAGCGCCCGTTCATCTCCTCGTCCCCGACCGTCGTACTCAGCCATGTGGCCGCACTGACGAAGCGCATCCGCCTGTTCACCGCCGTCACGACGCTCAGCCTGCTGGACCCGGTGCGGGCATACGAGGACTACGCCACCCTCGACCACCTCTCGGGCGGGCGCCTCGACCTGATCATCGGCAAGGGCAACGGCGCCGCCCAACGCGACCTGTTCGACGTCACGCCAGAGGACCAGTGGGACCGCAACGCCGAGAGCTACGAGGTCTTCCGGAAGATCTGGCGCCAGGACAAGGTCACCGCCGACACCCGCTTCCGTCCCCCGCTGACCGACGCCGAGGTGTGGCCACGGCCGTACCAGCGGCCGATCCGGGTCTGGCACGGCAGCGCCACCAGCAAGGAGTCGGTCGACCTGGCCGCCCGCTACGGCGACCCGCTGTTCTCGGCGAATGTCACCAACCCGATCGAACCGTACGCCGAGTTGATCCGCTACTACCGGGAGCGCTGGGAGTACTACGACCACGACCCGGCACGGATCGCAGTCGGCGCCGGCACGGCCGGCATCTACGTCGCCCGGACCTCCCAGCAGGCCCTTGCCGCCTATCGGCCGATCTTCGAGGCCAATCGAGCCTTCTTCGAGCAGGCGGGCCTCCCCGTGGTCTTCGACACCCTGGAGGACTTCGTCGAACGCAGCTCCGCTCTGATCGGCAGCCCGCAACAGATCATCGACAAGGTGCACCGCTACCACGAACAGTTCGGGCACACCGTGCTCCACCTGCATGCGGACGCGAGCGGGCTGACGGAGTCCCAGCACCGTGCCTCGCTCGAGCTGTTCCAGTCCGAGGTCGCCCCCGTGCTGCGCCGCGGGATCCCGGATCCGCCATTCGCCTGGGGCCCCGTGCTTCAGGCATCACCGGCCACTCAGGAGTCCGCCCGTGTCTGACGTCTCCCTCGGCATCCTCGACCTGGTCCCGATTGCGTCCGGCTCGACGGCAGCCGATGCCCTGCGCAACTCCATCGACCTCGCACAGCAGGCCGAGCGTTTCGGATATGCCCGCTACTGGTTCGCCGAGCACCACCTCAATCCCGGCGTGGCCGGCACGTCACCCGCCGTCGTCCTGGCACTGACCGCAACCGCCACCTCCACCATCCGGCTCGGCGCGGGGGCCGTGCAACTCGGGCACCGCACAGCGCTGTCCACGGTCGAGGAGTTCGGCCTGCTCGACGCGCTGCACCCGGGCCGCTTCGATCTGGGCCTGGGCCGCTCGGGCGGTCGCCCGCCGGGACAGCCGGCCGCACCGTTGCCGACGGCGACCCCGGTCGTCGACGGTCGTACCCCGAACGGCCTGCTCATCCCACCGCGCTTCTCCTTCGAGCATCTGCTCGGCTCACCCCGCATCGCACTGCAGCGCAGACTCCTCGTGCTGCCGGGGGCCGAGTCGCAGGACTACGCCGACCAGATCGACGACATCCTCGCCCTGCTGGCGGGCACCTACCGCTCCCCGGAAGGTGTCGAGGCGCACGTCGTACCGGGGGAGGGCGCTGACGTGGAGGTGTGGATCCTGGGCAGCAGCGGTGGTCAAAGCGCCACCGTCGCAGGCCGCAACGGTCTGCGGTTCGCGGCGAACTACCACGTCAGCCCGGCCACGGTCCTGGAGGCGGTGGAGGGCTACCGGTCCTTCTTCCAGCCCTCCGAGTTCCTCGAGAAGCCGTACGTCAGCGTCTCGGCGGACGTCGTCGTCGCAGAGGACGACGCAACGGCCCGCGAACTCGCCACCGGCTACGACCTGTGGGTGCGCAGCATCCGCACCGCCGAGGGAGCCATCGAGTTCCCGACGCCCCAGGAAGCGCGTGCCCACACGTGGACCGACGAGGACCGTGCCCTCGTCCAGGACCGCCTCGACACCCAGTTCGTCGGCTCGCCGGGCCGGGTGGCCGACCAGTTGGAACAACTGCGGGAGGCCACCGGCGCGGACGAGTTGCTCATCACGACGATCACCCACGACCACACGGATCGGGTCCGCTCGTACGAACTGCTCGCGGAGGAATGGCGCCGACGGGGTCACTCCCTCCAGCCGGGCTGATGCCCGGCGTCCCGACGGTGAGGCGCTTGAATCGCCGACGCACGCGCCGACTTGGCCGAGCTGCCACGCACGCCGCGCGGTGGGGGTCAGCCCGGTGGGAGGCCACGCAGGAGCAGAACCGGCGACTGTCGCGGGCTCTGGCCCGCGGTGTCGACGACGCGCTCTCGGCCCCACGGCTCGTACTCCCGGCCGACGACCTGTTGTCAGACCGGCAGCTGCAGAGGTTCCTCGGCCAGGGCGTATCCGGCGGCGTAGCCCACGGGACCGACCGGGTGCCGGGCCAGCACGGAACGGACGATCGCCTGCTCGATCGGTGCGCGAACTGGAGGCACAGGAAGCCCGGTCCAGGCCGTCACTGCCCACGCCTGACCGCCGCCCGCACACGAAACGACGAACCGAAAGGTCCTCCCATGGCCACCGTCCTGTCCGTCTCCGGAAGCCCCTCCGCCACCTCACGTACCGCTCGGCTGCTGCGCCACCTGGACGAGCGGCTCATCTCGCAGGGTCACGAGGTGATCCCACTGGACGTTCGTACGCTCCCCGCCGAGGCGCTGTTCGGGGCCGACTTCGCTCACCCGGCGATCGTCCGCACCACCGCCCTGTTCGAGCAGGCGGACGGGCTGGTGATCGCTACCCCCGTCTACAAGGCTGCCTACTCGGGTCTGCTGAAGTCGCTGCTCGACCTGCTGCCGCAGTACGCCCTGGCGGGCAAGACCGTTCTCCCTCTGGCCACCGGGGGCAGCATCGCCCACGTGCTGGCCATCGACTACGCCCTGCGTCCGGTCCTTGCCTCCATGGGCCCTGCGCACATCACGCCGGGTTGGTTCACGCTGGACAAGGACATCACGGTGGGCGAGGACGGCACGCTGACCGTCGCGCCGGACTCGGCCGAGGCTCTGGCACAGGTCACGGACCAGTTCTCGGCAGCGCTGGGCGGCCGTACGACGCTGCTGGCGGCCGCTGGATGAGCGTCGCGCACGTCATCGCGAATGACGCCGAGGGCGATACCGTCGCCTCCGAGCCGGCCGCCGACTTCCGCAAGGGCGCCGCCGAGCGGGATGCTCGGCGCAGGCTAGATCTTCCGGGTGCCGGCCGTCGCCGACGCCGGCGTCGACCAGATCCCGCAGAGCCACTTCGTGTACGTCAGCGTCCTGCGCAGGCAGGGTACGCGCGAACAACAGTGACCGACGACTCGGCCGCCAAAGCCTCGATCGTGGTGGCCACGGCCAAGGTGACGGCAGCGAAGGCCGCCTGCTGAAGGGCCCAGCACATCGGCCGCTACCTCCTGAACGGCACCAGGCCGCCCCGCCATGGCCTCCCTTGAGGAGCGCCGACGAACACCTTCTGATCGGAGCCCCGCGTGTCCCTCACCTTCCACTGGTTCCTGCCCACCAACGGCGACAGCCGCTACGTCGTCGGCGGCGGCCACGGCACCCCCGCCACCGAGTCCGGGCGCGACCGGCCGCCGACGGTCGCCTATCTGAGCCAGATCGCCCGCGCCGCCGAGGACCTGGGCTTCGTCGGCGCGCTCACGCCGACGGGAGCATGGTGCGAGGACGCGTGGCTGACCACCGCCATGGTCAGCCAGAACACCGAACGCCTGAAGTTCCTCGTCGCCTTCCGGCCCGGATTCGTCTCGCCGACGCTCGCCGCGCAGATGGCCTCCACCTTCCAGCGGCAGACCGGCGGACGGCTCCTGCTGAACGTCGTCACCGGAGGCGAAAGCCACGAGCAGCGCGCCTACGGCGACTTCCTCGACAAGGACGCCCGCTACCGCCGTACCGGTGAATTCCTGGAAATCGTACGAGGGTTGTGGGAGGGCAGGACCGTCGACCTGCGCGGCGAGCACCTCCAGGTCGAGGACGCGAAGCTCGCCCGGGTGCCGGACCCGGTACCCGAGGTGTACTTCGGAGGCTCCTCGCCGATCGCGGGAGAAGTCGCCGCCAAGCATGCCGAGGTCTACCTCACCTGGGGCGAGCCGCCCGCCGCCGTCGCGAAGAAGATCGCCTGGATCCGGGCGTTGGCCGACAAGCAGGGCCGTAACGTCCGCTTCGGCATCCGCCTGCATGTCATCACCCGCGACACTTCCGAGCAGGCCTGGGCCGAGGCGAACCGGCTCCTCGACGGCTTCGACCCGGAGGCGGTCAAGGCAGTCCAGGCCGGGCTGGCCCGCAGCGAATCCGAGGGGCAGCAGCGGATGCTCGCGTTGCACGGCGGTCGCCGTGATGACCTGGAGATCCACCCCAACCTGTGGGCAGGCATCGGCCTGGTGCGCGGTGGTGCGGGCACCGCCCTGGTCGGCAGCCATGACGAGGTCGCCGAGCGGATCAAGGAGTACCACGCTCTCGGCATCGAGGAGTTCGTGTTCTCCGGCTATCCGCATCTGGAGGAGGCGTACTGGTTCGGCGAGGGCGTCCTGCCGAAACTCCAGGCGCAGGGCCTGTGGCAGCATCCGTTCGGACAGCAGGCCGTCCCCTCAGCCCAGGTGCCCTTCGCGGGCGCCGGGGGCCCGCGATGACGTGATTGCGGGGGAGTCCGGGGGCGCCCATGTGATTCCTGACGACGCCGAGCTGCACGCTGTTACGGGTTGACGTGGCTGTGGCGTCGCAGTGGCCCACTTGTTGCCGGTCGCGGAGTGTCCGAGTCGTCCGATCACTGAGTCAACTATTTTGCCTTGCCGCCACATTGACAGCGAATGGCGGCCTGCTGGAGCATGAGACCTCCGATGAATGGGAGTTGCTCATGAGCGCATACCCAAGACGTCAGGTTCTGGGGGCTGCCGCGGGTGTGACAGCCGCGGCCGCATTACCCACCGCCTTCGGCACCCAGGCGTGGGCCGAGGAGCCGGCCGCCGGGCCGGCGGGGCAGTGGGTTCCCGTTCCCGCCCCGGTACCCGTCCCGCTCGACGCGCTCTTCGACAACGACGCCATCGACACCGCCACCGGCCGCGGCGGCGACTTCGACGGCTCGGGGTACACGTTCCCGGGTGAGGAACTCCCCGCCGGCCGAGTCGAGGTCGACGGCGTCCCGTTCCTCTTCCCGTCGTCCGCCGCGGGCGCCAAGAACAACGTGGTCGCGCTCGGTCAGCGCGTCGACCTGCCCAAGGGCCGTTATCTGTCAGCTGTGTTCCTCACGGCGGGCAGCTACGGCAACGCCTCCGGCACGGCCACCGTGCACTACGCGGACGGCACGGCCACGACCGCCGGTCTCGGCGGGTCCGACTGGTATGCGGGGGGCGGCTCACTGGCGGCGTCCTACCGCTACGCGCCGGACGGCACCAAGGATGAGCACAGCGTCGGGATCGGCACCTCGGAGCTGTGGATCGACCCGCGGCGGGAGGCCGTCGCCCTCACACTGCCGACGACCAATCCGGCCGAAGAGGGCAAGACGTCCCTGCACGTCTTCGCGCTCTCCCTGCAGCCGGTCGCCCAGGGACGGGCGTTGGCACTGCGGGACGCGCACTCCACGAACGCGCTGCTGGAGTCCACGGGCGCGCAGAGCATCGAGGCCACCGTCGTCAACGCGGGCACCGTCGCCATCCTGGCGGCCGACGGCGTGTCCGTCGGCGTGGACGTGCCCGGCGCCCGCACCGTCGAGCCCGCCCGCATCCGCCGACTCGACCCCGGCGAACAGGCCCGTGTCCACGTCGGCATCCGCAACCGCACGGGCACCGCACCCGGCACCACGCGGGAGGGGACGGTAACCGTCGGCGGACGGGGCGGACAAGTAGCCTCCAGAGATGGCAAGTTGACCCTCGGCGTCGCCGACTACCAGCCCGGCGAAGCCTCGCTCTCCGGCCACCAGGCGCCGTACTGGTTCCAGGGCGCCAAGTTCGGCATCTTCATCCACTGGGGCGTCTACTCCGTCCCCGCCTGGTCGCCCGTCGGCAAGCAGTACGCCGAGTGGTACTGGAACCACATGCAGGACCCAGCCAACGCCGTCCACGCCTACCACCGGGACAAGTACGGTGAGGACTTCGCCTACGACGACTTCATCCCCCTGTTCACAGCGGAGCGGTTCGACCCGCGGGCATGGGTGGAACTGTTCCGGGAGGCGGGCGCCCAGTACCACGTGCTGACGTCGAAACACCATGAGGGCTTCGCCCTGTGGGACACCAAGGTCTCCGACCGCAACTCCGTGAAGATGGGGCCGAGGCGGGACCTGGTCAAGGAACTGTTCGACGCGTCCAGGCGCTACACGCCCGAACTCCACCGCGGCCTGTACTTCTCCATGCCCGAGTGGTTCAACCCCGACAGCCCGTGGATGGGCCACGCCCCTCGCAACCCCTACACCCTGGATCCGGTGCAGTACACCGGATACACCCCGGGCAAGGACTTCGTGAAGGACTACCAGGCCCCGCAGATGCTGGAGCTGATCCACGGCTACGACCCGGAGCTCATCTGGTGCGACATCGGCGGCGCCAACGACAGCGTTCATGTCCTCGCGGAGTACTTCAACCACGCCAAGAACCGCCGCCGGCCCATCGACGTGACCATCAACAACCGTGCGGGTATCGGCTTCCACGACTTCACGACCCCCGAGTACACGACGTACGAGAACACGGTCGTCGCGAAGTGGGAGTCCAGCCGCGGCCTCGACCCCTTCAGCTACGGCTACAACCAGGCCACGCCCGACGGCTCCTACATGACGGCGGAGGAGGTCGTGCACAGCCTCGTCGACATCGTCTCCAAGAACGGCAACTTCCTCCTCGACATCGGGCCGCGCGCTGATGGCACCATCCCGGAGATCATGCAGAAGCGGCTGCGCGAGACGGGTGGCTGGCTGCGGACCAACGGCGAGGCGATCTATGACACGACGTACTGGTCGCGCATGGCGCAACTGGGCGACGACCTGCGGTTCACGGTCCGCCACAACGAGGCCTTCTACATCCACTCGCTGGCTGAGCCGGGCGCGAAACTCACCGTCGAGGCCCCGGTGCCGATCCGCGCAGGTGACAAGGTGACCATGCTCGGCTACGACCGCCCGCTGACCTGGACCGTCAGCAACGGTTCGCTCGTCATCGACGTACCGCAGGCGGCCCGCAGGGCGGGACGGTACGTGTGGGTGTTCAAGGTGGAGTGGCACGGCTGAGGTTCGGGCTGGCCGCAGGCCACGTTAACCCGATTCGCGCTTGGTTCAACGGCCCTAGTACTGCAACGGTGCTTGTTCTGAGTGCTGGGCAATTTTCGGGGACTGTGTCCGCGTCGTTTGTGGTGTGCGTCCGCGGCCGGTGGCGTAGGCGAGGAACACACCGATCTGGCAGTTCTCCGTGCGCCCGGTCGTTCTGCGCTGCAACGGCGCAATCAGCCCTTGCATGTAAGCCAGCGCCGACTGACGCGGCTCTTCCCGGTTGAAGCCGGCAAGAACTGGGCGTATGCGAGCAGACGATCCTCGCCCTCGAACGCCGGGGCTTTCCGAGCCCCGGCGCGAAGGAACGAGCGATACGCGAGGAACTGGGCCTGGCCCCCGTCCCCTACTGCCAGCTTCTGAACGTCCTGCTGGACGACCCGATGGCCCTGGAGCACGACCCGGTGACCGTGAACCGACTGCGCCGGGTGCGGGAGGCACGGCGGACAGGACGGTGGCAGGGAGCCGCCGGCGCGAACCTGCCGTCAGCCGGAGTAGTCGACGGCGAGCTGGTTGGCCGCTGCCTGCATGGTTGTCAGGATGAGGGCGCCGCCGACCGCGAAGTGGAAGGCACCGCGGTCGTTGAGGCGGGCCCTGACGTAGCGGGACAGCTGTGACCAGACGTTCTCCCAGTCGACGGCCCTCACGGGGTCCGTGGGGGCGAGCTCGTTCGCGTTGCCCCCGTCTCCGCGCACCTGGACGAACGTACCGGCGGTGAAGGTCCTCTCGTCCCGGGTATGGCTGCCGATGTTCGAGGAGATGAAGTCGAACCGGGCGCCCTCGGCGAACATCTGGATCATCGTGGTGATGGCCTGCGCCTGCTGGGCCGTCTGGGTCGCGGGGACGGACCCGAGAGTCCTGCCGTCGCGCAGCGCGCTCATCGCCGAGAAGAAGGAACCCATCCCGAGAGTCTGTTCGGCGCGGTCGAAGTGGCCGGTGCGTTCCAGGTAGCCGTAGTCGCCCTGACTCAGGAAGTTGTTCCTGACGGTACGCGCGTTCACGGGGTTCTGCGGGGTGGGGTTCGCGGCGTCTGGACCGTTGCCCATGCGGACGTAGGTGTTGGTCGCGTGGTTGTAGTAGCCCATGACGTAGAGGTTGGCGGCGTCGAACACGAGGCTGACTTGCGGGGTGCCGACGCCGGCCTGGAAGTGGACGGCGAAGTAGTCGTGCGCGGTGGAGGGACGCTCGCGCAGGATGCCGTCGCGCAGGGTTCCGTTGGTGACACGCGCACGGATCTGGCTGATCACCGAGTTGTAGGTGTTGTACCAGGTGAAGCGGTTCCCACTGTTGAAGTTGGCCGTGATGTTGTCACTGAGACCGTTCGCGGCGGCCAACTGGACGTGGGGGAGGCTGTGGGTGACGGAGGCGGTGTCCGGGGTGGTCAGGTAGACCGCGCCGGCTAGAGCGGTCGGGACCGCCAGCGAGACACCGAGCCAACGGAGAATGTGAGTGCTCATGGTGGGGTCTGTCCTTCACGGATGGGGTGTGAGACACAACGCGGGTGCCGAACCGAAGCGGCGGCACCGACGGCGAGCACCACATTCACAGGCGGCGGAGTTGTTCGGCAGGTCGGTTTGGGGGCCAATCAACCCGTTCCGGGTGACCTGCGTCTCATCGCTCACGGGACCGCCCCTCGCTGGACGGGGTCCCCGTATGGCCCGTCCAAAGGATCTGACCGACCCTGCCGACGCTCTGCCGACCCCCACGACTCGACCCGGCCGCGACGGACTCGCCGCCCTCCTCGCCCGCCCCGAGCGTGCGCTCGCCACAGGGTCGCCCTCGCCGTGGAGGCGGTCTTCCACCCGGAGCGGACGCTGGCCCCGACCCCCGAGCAGAGCGCGGCCATGGCGAAGCAGCTGCGCACGTCCGTCGCGGTCGGCCGGGACCGTCCCTGTGACCAGAGGCTGGAGCGGGATGGGTCCCGACCGGGATGCGTAGGGAAATCCCGTACGCCCAAGTAGGCAGCGGATTGGAGGTGGCCGATGGCCGCATGGTGCCGCTCACGGAGGAGGACTTGGCCCGCCTGCC
Source organism: Streptomyces sp. SAS_270 (assembly GCF_052543295.1). Taxonomy (NCBI): domain Bacteria; kingdom Bacillati; phylum Actinomycetota; class Actinomycetes; order Kitasatosporales; family Streptomycetaceae; genus Streptomyces; species Streptomyces sp. SAS_270. The sequence goes on along the minus strand of NZ_JBMNDS010000121.1, from coordinate 10,796 downwards.
TTTGCCCACCAAGCGCTCCGTCGATGTCGTTCGCCATGCATCGAAGACCATCAGTGTCGTCCCCGACCTCGCCATCGCTCCGGCGCGGAGCTTCCAAGTCGATGCTGGTCCGTAGACGCACGGCGTGCGGCTTTCGACCTTGCCGGGGGTAGCCCGGGTACGCCGAAGCCCCGGGGCACTCGCCCCGGGGCTCGGACCTTCACGTCAGCAGTCAGCAGTCAGCAGGACCGTGGGAATCTGCCGGCATCACTTGCACTTCCAGGCGGCCCAGTAGAGCTGCCCCTTCAGTGAACCGTTCGGCCATGCGACGGGTGTGTCGATGTGGACCTGGTTGGAGCCCCGGTACGGGTAGAACCAGTCCCAGTGGCCGAACTGCTTCTTGTCGTAGTGCACCTCCACCCAGCCCTGGGAGTGCCGGACGTACGGGGCGAACCAGTAGGCGCCCGCGTACCCGGGACGAATGGTGTTGGTGATGGTCGAGGTCGAGGTGCGCTGGTCGCCCAGGGTCCAGGTCTCCGTCGACGAGGTGCTGGCCGTCACCCCCGCCTCCAGTTCGTCCTTGAAGCCGACGCTGACCTCCAGGCTCTGCTGGTTGGCGTAGGAGTACGAGGTGTTCGTCTGGTAGCTGTAGGTGACCGCGTAGGTCTGGTTGTCGGTGCCCGCGCAGTTGTTGGACACGTTGCTGGCCTGGTGCCGCTTGCCCAGCGCGGTCCACGCGTTCACCTGGTGGTACTGGCACAGGTTGATGCCGGGGCCGTGGCCGTTGCAGGCGCCGATCGGGTCCGGGTGGGTGCTGGGGTCCCAGCCGGGGCTGTACGCGCTGGCCGATCCCGCGGAGAAGGGGATCGTCAGCAGGGCGAGGGCCGGCGCCAGCAGGGCAGTGCGGCGCAGGGATCGCTTGAACACCTTCATGAACGTTCTCCTGGTCGTGCGCCCGGCACTGTGCGCCTGGCGTCGGACCCGAGCGTTGCCGTCGGGCGGTTGTTCGGACAGCCGGGTCCCCGGCACCAATCAACTACTTGACCTGCGAGAGCACATTCGTTCACCGGACCGCAACCGTGCCGTCACAGACACGTCGGTACGGGGCGTCCGGCACGTACGTCCGCCACTGAGCCGGCGTCAGCTCCACGCCGCCCGTCCGTGCGCACACCTGCGCCACGGCCCGCCCGGGGTCGACGAGGTAGCGCTGGAGCGGGACATGCCCGCTGCTCGCATACAGGGTCGTGCCGTCGGGGCTGAAGGCGAGCGAGTCGATCTCCTCGCCCGGGGTGGTCAACGAACCGCCCAAGGGCTGCTGGGTGGAGACGTCCCACAGCTGCAGGGTGCCCGCGTTGCCGGCCACCGCCAGGGTGCGGCCGTCGGGGCTGAACGCGAGGGCGCCGACGCCCTCCGGATCGGTGCCGACCGCGGCTGGGAAGACGTTGTGCAGGATGCCGACGCGGTGCCGGAGGTCCCCGTCCCACAGGGTGACCCGGCCCGTCTGGTCGCCGGCGGCCAGCAGGGAACCGTCGGTGGTGAAGGCGAGGGCGCCGATCTCGTCGCCCTGCACCAGGTCGTGCCCGGCGACCCGGCCCGAGGGCAGCCGGAGCACCCGGCCGTCGCCGACCAGCAACCTGCCGTCCGGGCGGATGGCCAGATGGCCGGCGGTCACGCCGTTCACCACCGTCGTCCGGCGTCGCCCTGCGGTGTTCCACACCTCGTCGGCCACACCGCCGACGGACGTGCCGCGCGCCGCGTACAAGGTGCGGCCTTCCGGGCCGAGCGCCATCCCGAACACCGCCGCGCCGGGCAGGTCCAGCGCGGCCGTAGCCCGCCCGTGCGGTATGTCCCAGACGGTGAACGGCTGGTGGACCGCGTCCCTGCCGGGCGCCGAGATCCCGTACCCGAACCGGGTGCCGTCGGGGCTGAACGCCTGAAGGGGCAGGGTGTCGCCGGGCACCACCGGCTGGGCGGGATCGGTGGAGACGGGCATGGGCATCGGCGGGAGGGTGCGCAGGACACGGCCGTCCGCGGTGGCGAGGAGCCGGAAGACATAGTGGTCGCCAGTGCGCTCGGCGGTGGCGTAGGTGCGTCCGTTTGGGCTGAACCGCACATCGTCTATCGCGCTGGGACTCCATGCCGAAGTGACGGCCGGTCCGAGGTCCAGAGTATGGACGGTACCGCCCTCCAGGTAGCGCAGCGTCCGGCCGTCACGGTCCCAGATCAGGCCGCCGTAGAGGAACTGGTTGTTCAGGGAGTGCCGGAAGACGGGTGAACCTGAGGCCGCGAGCCGCCACACCCGGATCTCCCTCTGGTCGGCCGTCGCCACGAAGTCACCGTCCGGACTGAAGGTCGCGTACTTCACCCCGTTGTCGTCGAGGTCGGCGATCCGCTTGCCGGTCGCGGTGTCCCAGACACGCAGCCCGGTGTCCGTGGCGGCGGCCAATCGGTTGCCGCCGAGCGCGACGAGCGAGGTGTCCTCGTTGCAGAGGCGATGCTGCTGCCAGGTGCCCGGCACGACGCGGGCACTGGCGGTGTCCCACAGCTGCGGCGCGTGCCCGGAGGTGCAGACGGCCACGCGCCGTCCGTCGGGGCTGACCCCCGCGAGCGTCGTGTCCGAGGCGCGGGCCTCGAACAGCACACGGCCGTCGGCCACCGAGCGCAGCCGCACCCGGTCCCCCTCGACGGCCAGGAGTTCGCGGCTGTCGCCGGTGAAGCGGACGTCGGCGGCCTCGGGCAGGGGGGCGGAGCTGCCGGTCCACCGGCCTGAGGCCGCGTCCCACAGCCGTACTCCGGCGTCCTCGGTGACCACGAGCACCCTCCCGTCCGGGCCGGCCGCGGTAACCGCGCCCTGCGGCACCCGGCCCGAGCCGATGCGACGGTGCGTGATCACGTCCCAGGTGCTCCAGGCGCCCCCGTCGGAGCTGACCAGCACGCGGCCGCCGTCGGCGAGCATGCGCCGGGGCCCGTCACCGGGCCTGGGGTCGGTGAAGGTGTCCGTCTCCTGCTGGGCGAGCGAACCGAGCAGGGCGCGGCGGGTCTCGGGCAGCTCGGAGATGCGCCAGGCAGCGGCGCCGAGCAGCAGCGCGGTGCGCGGATCGGTGGTGCGGAGCGCGTCGGCGACCTCTGCCACGCGGCGGGCGGCGTCCTCGGTGCGCCGACGGTGGTTGTCGTCGTACTCGTGCCACACGGCGAGTGCCGTCAGCAGCGCGACCGACAGGAGGGCGGACAGCGACACGGTCAGGAACCGGTGCCTGCGAGCGGTCCGGGCGGCGGTCTGTCGCTCGGTCTCGAGGGCGTCCAGGGCGGCGGTGAGGAAGTCCCGCTCCGTCGTGGTCAGCGCGGGGTCGCCCGCGTGATCCGGGAACAGTTCCTCGGCGCGGGCCAGGCGGGTGCCCCGGTACAGGGTGCCGGGGTCGCGGTCGTGCTCCAGCCAGGTACGGGCCGCGTCGGCCAGCATCCGGTGGTGCCGCAATCGCTCCCGGTCCTCCTCGATCCAGGCGTACAGCCGGGGCCAGCAGGTGATCAGCGCCTCGTGGGCGAGCTGGACTCCGTCCTCGTCAGAGATCAGCAACCGGGCCAGGGTCAGCCGCTCGACGACCACTGCGGCCTCCGGGTCGGTCCAGGCCCCCAGTTCCGAACGCGTGAACGGGCGCCGGGTGTCGGGGGCGCCCTGGCCCGGTTCGACCATGCGCAGCAGCAGATGGCGGGCGGTACGGGCCTGGGCCGGGGTGAAGCGGTCGTACACCTCCTCTGCGGTGGCCGCGATGGCGCCGCGCACCCCGCCCGCGGCCTCGTAACCGGCGAGGGAGAGCAGCTGGCCCTTGCGGCGGCGCCAGGTTTCGAGGAGGACATGGGAGAGCATCGGCAGCCCGCCCGGCTCACCCAGGGCCTCCTCGACCAGGCGGGCGGTGAGCGTCCGTTCGACGATGTAGCCGGCCGCCTGGGCCGGTCCGGTCACCGCCTCCCGCAGTTCCTCCGCCGTCATCGGGCCGAGCAGCAGCCCGGCGCCGCGCAGCGCGTCCGCGAGTCCGCGGTGCTCGGCGCAGCGGGCGTAGAAGTCAGCGCGTACTGCGATTACGACGCGCAGCCTGCTCGCCGGGGCGCGGGCGCTGAGAAGCAGGTCAATGAAGTGGGAGCGCTCCTGACGGTCGTGGCAGACGGTGAAGATCTCCTCGAACTGGTCCACGACCACACAGCTCTCCGGCCCGCCCTCGGCCGGGACGAGCAGCTGGCCGTAGGTGGTGGCGGGGGTGGGCCCGGGGGTGAGGATGCGCAGCCGGTCCGGGCCGCCTCGTGCGGCTATCTCCTCCTGCAGGCGGGGGATCAGTCCGGCCCTCAGCAGCGAGGACTTACCGCTACCGGAGGGGCCGAACAGCACCGCGAACCGGTGCCGGCCCACCAGCTCGATCACCTCGGCGATCAACCGGTCCCGGCCGAAGAAGAGGTGGTGGTGGTCCGGCTCGAACCGGGCGAGCCCCCGATACGGTGCCAAGGCGTCGTCCATGTCGGCGGCCGCGGCTCGGTCGAGCCCCGCGTCGGCCTCCTTCCACTTCCGCTCCCACTCCTGCGGGTCGCCGCCGCAGGCGCGGGCGTATCCCTGGACCACGGCGAGGGACGGCAGCCGTTCGCCGGCGGCGGCCGTGGACAGCGTGGTCGCGGAGAATCCGGCCGTCTTCGCCATGGCCCGGTACGAGGGACCACCGGCCGCCCGTCGCAGCTCCCGCAACTCGTACGCGAGCTGCTGCACGGGACCGGTCTGCGGATCCACCGGTCTTTCGGGACGCCCCATGCGCTCGTACCTCCATACACCTGACGAAATGCGACATCAGGGCGATGACGATACGACGCACATAGGAACAGTCGTGTTGATTTTTGGTGACAAATGTATGACACGCATCGGTCTCGGTTGCGATTGCGTTTGATTTCGAAGGGAGATGGGGTGCCCTATTAGATCCCTAGAGCACACATCACGAGCACTCTCGCGTCCCCGCCCCGGCTGGAAGACCGGATGCCCCCGTACCATCCGGGCCGCCGCCGACACCGTCCTGCCCGCGCTCCTGTCGAGCCTTCTCGCCGCTTCGGCGCAGCCAAGCGGGCAAGGCCGGGTACCACGACACGTCCGGGAGTCCGGGACGGCGTCGAGGGCTCCCATCGTCCGAGATGCCGCGGCACTCCTCGATGGCCCATCACGGCTACACGAGCCTGGGCGGTCATCCCGGAGAAGAAGGACCAGGCCGCCAACCGGAGGAAGAAGGGCTCCAGAGGTGGCCGACCCGTCAGCCACGACGCCGGTCTCTACAAGGAGCGGAACACCGTCGAACGTCTGATCAACAAGCTCAAAGCATGTCGAGGCATCGCCACCCGATGCGACAAGACTCTCGACAGCTACCTCGCCGGTCTCCACCTGCGCGCCTCGATGATCTGGATCAAGGACCTCACCAGGACCACCCGATGATCATGACTTGATATGCCCATAGGTGACGCGCTGAGGTGCCGGACGCCACAGGCGGGCAGGAGTTGAGTCAACGGTCAACCAGCCGTGGACGCGGGGCTTCACCCGTGGATTCCGCGTCGGTGTCGTCGGTGTCGACCGGGCCGCGGGGAAGCATCCGGTCCAGCCACTTCGGCAGCCACCAGTTGGTCCGGCCGAGGAGTGTCATGGTCGCCGGTACCAGCACCATGCGTACGACCGTGGCGTCGATGAAGATCGCGGTGGCCAGGCCGAGCCCGAACATTTTGGTGGACGGGTCGTCGGCGACGGCGAAGGACAGGAAGACCGTCACCATGATGAGCGCGGCCGACGTGATGATCCGCGCGGTGCCCGAGACGCCTTCGACGATCGCCGTGCCGTTGTCGCCCGTGCGCAGGTACTCCTCGCGAACGCGCGAGAGAAGGAACACCTCGTAGTCCATCGACAGGCCGAACAGGATGGCGAAGAGGAACATCGGGATGAACGACACGATCGGAACCGTCGCTTCCAGGCCGATGAGTGCGCCTCCCCAGCCCCACTGGAAGACCGCGACCATGATTCCGTATGCCGCGCCGATGCTCAGCAGATTCAGCAGCACCGCCTTGAGCGGTACGAGTATCGAGCGGAAGACCAGCATCAGCAGCAGGAACGACATCGCCAGCACGGCGGCGACGAACACCGGCAGGCGTTGGCTGGTGCGTTGGCCCACATCGGACAGGCTCGCTGCGGCGCCGCCGACGTGGGCCCTGGCCGGGCCGTGCCCGATCGCCGTGGGCAGCACGTCGGTGCGCAGCCGGGCGATGGTGTCGGCCGTGGCCTTGTCCTGAGGGCTGGTGGTCGGGAACACCACGAGGGTCGCGATGCCGGTGGCCCGATCGATGTGCGTCGGCGCGACGGATGCGATGCCCGGATCCGCCGCGACCGCCCCGACGAGTCGGTCCAGCACTCCCGGATCACCGGTGGGGTCCGCGGCGATGACGAGGGGACCGTTGGTGCCGGGGCCGAACCCCTCGGCGACGAGGTCGTAGGCCCGGCGCTCGGTACGGCTGTGGGGCAGTGAGCCGTCGTCGGGCAGGCCGACGCGCAGGCCGAGCACGGGCAGCGTCGCGGTCAGCAGCAGACCCGCCGCGCCGACCGCGTACGGCACCGGGTGCCGGCTGACGTGCCCGATCCAGCGCCGCCACCCGGCGGCGTGGGCGGCGCCTGCCGCCGGGTCCCGCCGCTGTGCGAGTCGGGCCGGCTTCCGCCTCTGCAGAGCCCTGCCGGTCCGGCCGGCCCGGGCCAGGCGCATGCCGGCGGCGCCGAGGAAGGCCGGCAGCAGTGTCACCGACGCGACCACCATGATCAGGACGACGATCGAGACGGCGATCCCGCCCACCGTCATGAACGGCACGTTCGCGACCGCCAGTCCGAGGATCGATACGACGACGGTGCCGCCGGCGAAGACCACGGGGCGCCCCGCCGTGGCCACCGCCCGTCCGGCCGCCTCGTGGGGATCGAGTCCGCACGCGAGGTACTCCCGGTGGCGGGCCAGCACGAACAGGGCGTAGTCGATGCCCACCCCGAGCCCGACCATGCTGCCCAGGACCGGGGCGAAGGTCGGGACGTCCGTCATCCCCGCGAGTACCGTCATCGTGGCGACTCCGACGGTCAGCCCGAAGACCGCCATGCCGATCGGCAGCGCGGCGGCGACGAGCGAACCGAACGCCAGGAACAGGATCGCGGCCGCGGCGAGGAGGCCGATCAGCTCGCTCGCGCCGCCGTCGGGGTCGGAGAAGACGTAGAAGAGGTTCCCGCCCATTTCGATGCGCAGCGGCAGCTCGCCGCGCAGTTGGTCGCCGAGATCGACGAGGGCGTGGAGGTCCTTGGCCGACAGCCGGCTCTGGTCGGGGTACTGCACGCGGACGATGGCGATCCGTCCGTCGGCCGAGACCAGGCCGCCGCGCACGGCGGTGTCGCCGACTGTGTCGAGTGCCCTCGCCGGGTCGGTCGTGCCGAGTACGTGAGGCAGCCGCCTCACCTCGTCCTGGAGCCGCGCGAGCGCGGTGCGCGCGCTGCCGTGGTCGAGGAACGTCGCCCCGCCGTCGAGGGGGGTGACGACCACCTGGGCGGTCATCCCCTCCTGGCCGGTGCCGGCCCGCTCGATCAGTTCCGCGGCCCGCCCGGAGTCCAGTCCCGGAGCCGTCATCGAGTCCGCGGTCCGCCCGCCGACGGTGACCGCGGCCAGGACGGCGAGCGTGGCGGCGATCAGCCATGCCGCGATCACCCGCCAGGGATGGCGGGCGGCGCTTGCGCCCACGCGCAAGAGGGCTTTCGAGAGCATCGGGTCCTCCAACCACCTCGTCGGCCGTCCTTGTACGGCCGCCGATGCCGAGGCTCGTCGCCGCGGCGCTGCGGGACATCGGCTCGCGGGCCGCGGATCCCTCGGCCCCAGGACGGAGTAGCGCCCCGTCCTTTCGGCCGATGCGCGGAACGGCGCGGTCCCTAGGCTGAGAACCGTGCTGCGAGACGACCTTCGAACCCTGTGGACCGAACCACGGCCGCCCGACGCGCCCGCCCGGGTGTGGCGGGACTGGGCACTGCTCGGCGCGGGCCTGGGCGGTGTGGTGCTGGAGGCCGCACTGCGCGAGGACGTGGTGTGGCGGCCGGTGGCCGTGGTGCTCGCCGTCTGGCTGTGCGTGCTGCCCCTGTGGCGCCGGACCCGCCCGCTGGCGATGGTCGTGCTGGCGTTCGGCTCGGTGATCCTGCTCCAGGTGGCCTCCCTGGTCGCCGCACCCAGCGAGCCCGTCGGCCTGAACACCGGCGCGATCGTGCTCGTACTGGTGTATGCGCTGCCCCGGTGGGGGTCGGGCCGGGAGATCGTGCTGGGCGGCGCGGTGATCCTCGGGGCCTTCGCCATGTCGGCCGTTACGGACGACACCCCGGCCGCCGAACAGGTGGGGGGCTTCGTCTTCCTGTTCCTGCCCGGCTTGATCGGGGCCGCCGTGCGGTTCCTGGCGACTGCTCGCGAGCGGCAGTTGGAGAAGGTACGTTCCCGCGAGCGCGAGCAGCTCGCCCGGGAACTGCATGACACGGTGGCCCATCATGTGTCGGCCATGGTGATCATCGCCCAGGCGGGCCGGGTGCTCGCGGGCACCGACCCGGCTGCCGCCGTCGAGGCGCTGGAGGGTGTCGAGGAGGAGGGTGCGCGCACGCTGGAGGAAATGCGCGCCATGGTCGCCGCGCTGCGCGACCGCGGGACCGGCGCCGAGCTGGCGCCTCCTGCCGGTGTCGCGGATCTGGAGCGCCTGGTGCGCACTCCGGGTGGCCGCCTCAGGGTCGACCTGGGGCTGGACGGCGAACTGGAATCGCTGCCCCCGGCCGTGGACGCGGCCGTCTACCGCATCGTGCAGGAGTCGGTGACCAACGCCATGCGCCATGCGGTCAACGCGACCGAGGTCGTCGTCCGGGTCACCGCGGAACGGCACAAGGTACGGGTGAGCGTGCGCGACAATGGCCAACGTACGGGCCGAGGCCGCGACGGATACGGACTTGCCGGATTGCGCGAGCGCGCTGCCCTGCTCGGCGGCAAGCTACAAGCGGGTCCCGGCGCCGACCAGGGCTGGCATGTCGAAGCCGAGCTGCCGAGAGGGAGGACGGAGAGCGGTGTCCATCCGCGTCCTACTCGCTGACGACCAGACCATCATCCGTACCGGGCTGCGGATCATGCTGAACGCCCAGCCCGGCATCGAGGTGGTCGGCGAGGCCGCCGACGGACAGGAAGCGGTACGTCTGGCCCGCGAACTGCGTCCCGACGTCTGCCTGTTCGACATCCGCATGCCCGGGCTCGACGGGCTCGAGGCCACCCGGCTGGTCGCCGGCCCCGGCGTCGCCGACCCGCTGGCCGTGGTCGTCATCACCACGTTCGACCTCGACGAGTACGTCTACGGCGCACTGCGTGCCGGCGCCCGCGGATTCCTCCTCAAGGACACGGGACCGGACCTTCTGGCGCAGGCCGTACGGTCGGCGTCCAACGGTGAGGCGCTCATCGCGCCCAGCGTCACCGTCCGTCTGCTCCAGGCATTCGCGGACCTGCCCGCCGGCCGGCCCGTGGCCCAGCCGGTCTCGCCCGTCACCGCCCGTGAGGAGCAGGTGCTCCTCGCCGTCGCTCGCGGGCTGACCAACACCGAGATCGCCGATTCACTGCACATCAGCCTCAGCACGGTGAAGACGCATCTGGCCAGCCTGATGGCCAAACTCGGCGCCCGCAACCGGGTCGAGATCGCGATGTGGGCCTACGAAACGCGCCGTATCCTCCCCGGAACCTGAGCCGAGGTGCCGGGCCATGGCCCTTGAGTCAACTAGGACGGTGAGTCACCCGATAGCAGCAGGACCACCCGATGATCACGACTCGATACGCGCCCTGGTCGTCGTCGGGTCGCTCGCATTGGGCTACCTGCTCGGCCGCCGTCCCTTGGGCGCGGCAGAGCAGGTAGGGGCAAGTCGGCAATCAGGCGGCCGGTGTCCTCGACAACCACGCCGCAGGCGCCCGGCGGGACTCGCGCGGCCCGCCCGAACGTCCTGCCAACTGTCCGCCCAGCACGGCGAGTCCGGCCAGCAGGAGGGTCATACCGACCGGCACCAGCCAGTGATTGCGTCCGAAGCCCATCGCGACCGCCAACACCACCGTGGCTGCAGTCACCAGCGCCGCCGTCCACGCCCCGGCCCGTTGCGCGACCGCGGCCAGTACGGCGAAACCCACCAGACCGACAAAGACGAGCTGGGCCCCGATACCGTAGATCAGCGCTTGCGCACCGGGAATGTCCTTCACCCCTGCGAACATGTCCTGCAACTCCGCCCGGTTCGCAGCGCGGAACCCGCCCACCAGATCCAGCAGCAACTGCACCACGTTCGCCAGCGAACTGAGCAGGACCACCACCACACTCGCCCGCAGCGCAACCCTGCGCCCAGCCGTCAGTCCCGCCGTTGCGGCACTGCCCCCGGTGACCAGCCGGCCGAAGTACAGGCTCATTGCCGCGAACATCAAGAACCCCGCCAGCCAGACCGCGTGCGCGGCCGTCCACCAGCCCCCCGGCTCCGCCTGCCCGCCGATCGGCCGCATCAGCAGCCACCCGGCCAGAAAGCACGCCGGTGCGGCGGCGAACATCGGACGGACGGTCAAAGTCGTCCGCGTCATCGGAGTTGTCGGGGTTGCCATGCGGTTCATCGTCGGCTTCATGCCCAGCACCATCCCAGCGGGCGAGAGTGAGGGGCCTCGCGTTTGCCGGACAGGTGTCTGACCGTCTATTTCACGCGGCGATTCGCAACTTCTCGTACTCGGCGTGGACTTCGCGTGGAGGGCGGT
>NZ_JBMNDS010000120.1:0-23929 GCF_052543295.1 Streptomyces sp. SAS_270 | reverse complement strand
CCCCCCCCCCCCCCCCCCCCCCCCCCCCCCCCCCCCCGGGGTGGAGCAGGTGAGGGGTCAGCCAGGGAGTTCCGAGAAGACGAACGAGAACTCCGCGGGAGCCGCCTGCAGCCGGTACTGCGGGAGCGGGCCCGGACCGCACGACTGCGAACCGATGCCGTGCTGGCCGTGGTCGAGGTTGACCCAGACCTTGTCGCCGGGCGCCAGGTCCGTCAGATGGGCGGCCGCGTCGAGCTGCTCCGTCGTCCAGCGGCGTGCCGTGAACCAGAACTCCGGATCGCCCTCGACCCGCAGCCCGCCGAGCTCGGCCCAACGGACGTCGGCCCGCGCCCCGTTCTCCTGCGGGCGGACGTACGGGGTCTGCAACTCGTCGACCGACGACTCCCAACGACCCAGCATCGAGGCGGCCCTGGTGTCCGGGTACGCCTCGCCCGGGCCGCCGCCGAACCACTTCACGCGGTCCGCGGAGGCGGGCAGCCCGAACCGGATCCCGAGCCGCGGCAGCGGCACGTCCCAGTCGCCCTCGGGCGTCACGGACACCGTCAGCCGCAGCCGGGTGCCGTCCGACGTCCAGCGGTAGACCGTGCGCAGGCCCACCTCCCAGGCGGCCGGCGCCACCCGGGTCCGTACGGTCAGCGCGTCGCCGTCCAACTCGACGGCGTCCAGCCGGTGTTGCAGTCGGTGCAGGCCCAGCTTGCGCCAGAGCGGTCCGTAGCGCACATCGGACTGCCAGGGCGCGCCGTCGTCGTTGTCGGTCGGGGCACGCCAGGCGTCCAGGCGCAGATCCGAGACCTCGACGCCGCCGAGGGTCCGCAGCGCGCCGGTGCGGGCGTCGAACGCGGCCGGGCCGAGCGTGATCCGCCGCTCGCCGGCAACGGGCGCCTCACTCGCGGCGAACCGCTCCGGGGAACGGTCGCCGACCGGCAGTTGAGCCCAGGCCACCTGGTGGTCCTTCGGCCCCCACGCCGTCTCCGCGGCGAGCAGCGCACGCACCGTCCACAGCGTCTCGGCGCCCCGGCCGTCCGCGGGCGGCGCCGGCAGCTTCACCTCGGCGGACTCGCCGGGCGCGAGCGCGGGCACCGACAGCGTGCCCGTTTCCACGCTTTCGCCGTCGACCTGGTACGACCACTCGAAGGCCAGCGCGGAAAGGTCGGCGAAGTCGTACCCGTTGGTGATCCGGACCGTTCCGTCCGCGCCGTCACCCTCGATACGAACCGGCTCGATCACCTTCTTGTACTCGACGAGGCCCGGCGACGGCGTGCGGTCGGGGAGGACCAGCCCGTCGCAGACGAAGTTCCCGTCGTGCAGTTCCTCGCCGAAGTCGCCGCCGTAGGCGAAACCGTGGCGATCGTCCTTGATGCCGTGGTCGATCCACTCCCAGATGAAGCCGCCCTGGAGGCGGTCGTGCGCCTCGAAGATCCGCTGGTAGTCGGCGATCCCGCCCGGGCCGTTGCCCATGGCGTGCCCGTACTCGCAGAGGATGAAGGGGAGTTGACGACGCTTGTGGGTGCCGCCGTCCAGGCCTTCGCCGATCCGCTCGACCTCGGCGTGGTCGGCGTACATCCGGGAGTACATGTCCGTGTCACGGCAGTCGATGTCGCCCTCGTAGTGGACGAGCCGGGAGCCGTCGCGGCCGTGGATCCACTCGGCCATGGCGGTGAGCCCGCGGCCCGTCCCCGCCTCGTTGCCGAGGGACCAGATGACGACGGAGGGGTGGTTCTTGTCGCGCTCGACCATGCGGGCGGCGCGGTCGAGCAGCGCCGGGGTCCAGCGGTCGTCGTCGACGGGGTTGTCGCGCCAGGCCTGTTCGGTGAAGCCGTGGGTCTCCAGGTCGCACTCGTCGATGACCCACAGGCCGTACTCGTCGCAGAGGTCGAGGAAGGCGGGGTGCGGCGGGTAGTGGGAGGTGCGGACGGCGTTGAGGTTGTGCCGCTTCATCAGCAGCACGTCCTGGCGCATGGTCTCCAGGTCCAGGGCGCGGCCCTGCTCCGGGTGCCACTCGTGCCGGTTGACGCCCTTGAAGAGGACGGCCTTGCCGTTGACCTTCATCAGGCCGTCCTCCAGGACGACCGTGCGGAAGCCGATGCGCAGCGGCACGCGCTCGCCCTCGGTGACGAGGAAGCCGTCGTAGAGCCGGGGCGTCTCCGCCGTCCACGGCTCCACCGCGACCGTCACCGCGTCGCCAGTCGCGACATCGATGTCCAGGGCGGGCACGGTCACCCGCCCGTCGACGTCGGAGTCGACGCGCAGGGTGCCCTCACCGGTGGTGTGGTCGTAGGAGGCGTGCACGAAGAAGTCGAGCGCGCTGCCGGCTGGGCGGTGGAGCAGGGTCACGTCCCGGAAGATGCCGGGCAGCCACCACTGGTCCTGGTCCTCCAGGTACGAGCCCGCCGACCACTGGTGGACCCGGACGGCGAGGACGTTCCCGGCGGGCTTGAGCAGGTGACCCACCGCGAACTCGTGCGGCAGCCGGGAGCCCTTGAACTCGCCGATGTCCGTGCCGTTCAGCCAGACCCGGGCACAGGACTCGACGCCGTCGAAGCGCAGCACCGCCCCGCCGTCCGAGGGCCACTCGGACGGCAGGTCGAACACCCGCAGATGGTCACCGGTCGGGTTCTCGGTCGGCACCCGCGGCGGGTCGACCGGGAAGGGGTAGAGGTGGTTGGTGTAGATCGGCGCGCCGTGCCCCTGGAGGACCCAGTGGCCGGGGACCGCGACCTCGGCCCAGTCCCCGGCGTCGTACCCCTCGTCGGCGAAGGAGTCGTCCTCGGCGTCGGCGGTCGGCGACACACGCAGACGCCAACTGCCGTTCAGGGACAGGGACTTGGCGTCGGACGACGCGTACCAGGCGCGGGGCGGTAGGGCCCCGCTGCCGGGCGAGACGTCCTCGACGTAGTCGATGGCCGTGGAGGTGCGGAAAGACATCGGTCTCCAGGTCCTGAGTGGAAGGTGTCAGCCCTTGATGCCGGTCTGCGCGATCCCCTGCACCAGCCAGCGCTGGAGGAAGAGGAACACGAATACCAGGGGCAGGATCGAGAAGGCGGTCGCCATGAAGATCAGGTGGTAGTTGACGGTCTGGTTGGTCATGTACGACGAGAGCGCGACCTGGACGGTCCAGGAGCTGGGGTCCTGGCCGATGACCAGCGGCCACAGGAAGGCGTTCCAGCCGCTGATGAACGTGATCGTGGCCATCGCCGCGAAGAAGTTCAGCGAGTTGGGTACGACGATCCGCCAGTACGCGCCCCAGTAGCCGAGCCCGTCGACGCGCGCCGCCTCCTCCAGTTCCTTCGGGAACCCCAGGAAGTACTGCCGGAAGAGGAAGCAGGTGAAGCCGCTGAACAGGCCGGGAATGATCAGGCCGCGGTAGGTGTCCACCCAGCCGAGCGAGGAGACCAGCACGAAGCTCGGCACGAAGGTGACGGATGTCGGGACCATCAGGGTCGCCAGGACGGCGTAGAAGACCTTGTTGGCGTGCCGGTAGGGAATGCGGGCGAGGCCGTAACCGGCCAGCGAGCAGACCAGCAGGATGCCGACGGTCATCAGGACGGCCACGACGAGCGAGTTCCACAGGGACTGACCGAAGTCGACCAGCGGGTCGTTGAACAGCTCGGAGACGTTGCTCCACTGGAGTTGGCTCGGGAAGAACTTCCAGTTCTCGCCCGTGATCTCCTGGTCCGTGGACAGGGCGTTGCGGACGATCAGGTAGAAGGGGATCAGGAACAGCGCCGCCGCGATGCTGACGCAGACGTAAAGCCCCGTGTTGCCGATGACGCCGCCACGCTTCTTCCTGCGCGGCTTGTCGATCCGTGGTGCGGTGGTCGTCACTTGGACTCCTCCCCCCTTCCGAAGCCCATGATCTTGCCCTGGAGCAGGGTGACCAAGCAGATCAGCACCGTCAGGATGACGGCGCCCGCGCTGCCGGCGCCGTAGTCCTGGCCCGAGCCGATGGCGGTCTTGTAGAGGACCATGAGGGGCGTCTGCCCCCAGGTCGCCTTGTTCCCGATGATGTTGAAGAACTCGTCGAACGCCTGGTAGGCGGCGATGAGCAGCAGCAGGATCACCGCGGTCGAGGTGGCCCGCAGTTGCGGCAGCGTGATGAACCGGAAGGTCTGCCAGCCCCTCTTGGCGCCGTCGATCGCCGCGGCCTCGTACAGCTCCGCCGGGATGTTCTGCAGCGCGGCGATGAAAAGGATCATGTAGAAGCCGGACTGCAGCCACAGGCGCACGGTCAGGATGACCAGCCAGTACCAGGGCGGACTCGGGTTGGACACCCAGGCGATGTTCTCGACGCCGAACCAGCCGACGATGGTGTTCGCCAGGCCGAAGCGGACGCCGTTGAAGATGGACATCTTCCAGATCAGCGCGGCGGCGACGTAGGAGCACGCGGTCGGGATGAAGAACACCGACCGGAAGAACGCCCGCATGAAGCGCAGCCGGTTCACCAGCAGCGCCAGGCCCAGTGACAGCGCCCAGGTCGTGGGCACGATGAACGCGGCGAACACGGTGAACGTCAACAGCGACCCGGTGAAGTCGCTGTTCGTCAGCATCTGCTTGTAGTTGTCGAACCCGACGAAGTGGCTCGGTGTGACGGTGAAGCGGGCCTCGAAGAAGCTGAGCCAGATGCTCCATCCGATGGGGACGAAGACGAAGATCATCAGGCCGATGAGGAAGGGGCCGGTGAAGAGCCAGAAGTTGAAGGTGGGGTTGCCCCGCAGCCCCCGCCGCGGCCGGGCCGGGGAGGCCTTGGCCGGGGCGGGTCGGGCGACCCCGCGCGTGGTGGTGGTCGACATGGCGTGGTCTCTCCCGCGGCCTATCCGAACAGCTTCTTCAGCTCACGGTTGATCGTCTTGTCGGCCTTGTCGAGAGCCGCCTCCGGGCTCCCGCCCTTGCGGACGCAGTCGGAGATGACAGCGTCCAGGGCGCTCCACATGGCCTGGGTCCAGCTGATGTTGTCGAAGTGCCCGTATTCGGTGAAGAGCTTGGCGCCCTCGGCCGGCAGACCGGACTTGAGCTTGTCGGCGGAGGCGGCGAGCGAGGTGCGCGGCGGGATGTGGAAGCCGTAGGAGGTCGCGAAGTCCTCCTGGTACTTCTTCTGGTCGATCCACAGCCACTTCACGTATTCCTTGGCCGCGTCGACGTTCTTGCCCTTGGCGTTGACGAACATGGACCAGCCGCCGTTGTAGACGGAGGGCTTGCCGTTGCTGCCGACCTTCGGGAAGGGGAAGACGCCCAGGTCGTCGCCGAGTGCCTTCTGCATGGCGGGCATCGCCCACATGCCGCAGAACTGGATGGCGCACAGGCCCTGGTTGATCGCCGAGGGGTCCCAGTAGTCGGCAGGGGCGTCCAGCAGCAGGTGGCCGCTGGTGAACAGCTTGCGCAGCTGGCCGAGACCGGCGGCGACCGCGTCGGTGTGGTAGGCGATCTCGTTCTTGGCGTTGAGGGGCTCGGCGCCCGCGGACCAGATCAGAGGCGCCTCGATGGCGTGCAGGTCGTTGCCGAGGAAGAGGCCCTTGACCTTGGAGGTGGTGAGCTTGGCGGCGGCCTCGATCAGTTCCTCCAGCGTGGTCGGGACCTCGACCTTCGCCTTCTCCAGCATCGACTTGCGGTAGAAGAAGAACTGCGGGTCGTCGATCATGCGGACGCCGTAGATCTTGCCCTCGTACGTGTGCGACGCGATGTCGGCCGGGTTGAAGTCGTCCTTGACCGGGTTGATTATGTCGCTCAGGTCCGCCACCTGACCGCTCTTGACCATCTGGATCTGCGGGTGGAACTCGAAGACGTCAGGGGCGTTGCTGGTGAGCAGGGCCGCGAAGAGCTTGGTCTCGTAGTCGTTGCTGGTGATCCACTGCGTGCCCACGTTGGCGTCCTTGTACGCGGACGCGTACTTCTTGACCGCCTGCTCCACGCCCGGCTCGCCGTACGCGTGGAAGTACTGGTTCAGGTTCTTGCCCGAACCGCTTCCGCCCCCGCGCCCGTTGTTGCCGCCACACGCGGCCAGCGAGCCGGCGGCGGCCAGGCCCGCGGCGGCCTTGAAGATGGAACGGCGGTCCCAGTTGCTGCTCATTGCCGACATGCTGACGTCCTTGTCTCGATGTGTGCGGCTGCGGCTCTACGGCTCAGCGCCAAGTGGCTCGAATTTGAGGTGCGGTGCGGGACGTTAACCTTCGGCTAAGGCTTCGGCAAGGGGTTGGACGAAGTCTGTTCGAAGCGTTGTGTCCGGTTCGGAATCTCGAACGTTGGGGTGGTGCAGGGGAGTTGAGGGCCGCCGGGTCAGGGATGGCCGGCGGCCCTCGGCACAGGGGTGGTTACTGCTTTGACCAGGCCTCGTTGGACCCGCCGTTGCAGCTGTAGACGATCACTTTGCTGCCGTCGGTGGTCGCCTGACCGCTGACGTCCAGGCACTTGCCCGAATCCTCACTGACGATCTGACCGTTGCCGTTCAACTGCCAGCGCTGCTCCGCACTGCCGGCGCAGTCCGTGGCGGCCAGGCCCGAACTTCCGGCCGTCAGACACCCGCCGGCGCCCTTGAGAGCGCCTGTGGCGTCGTACGCCCAGTCCTGGGCCTGCGCGCCCGTGCAGGTGCTCAGAGCGGCGCCCGTGGCGTCCGCGGTCAGGCACTTGCCGGACTGTTTGCCCTGCCAGGCCCCGGTGACCGCCGAACTCCCGCGGCCCTTCTGGTCGAAGACGTACGTCGTGATCGACCGGGCGGCGAGGGTGCCGGACGCGGTGGCGCCGTGCACGGAGGGCTTCGCGACCTTCGCCCAGTTCTCGGTGGCCGAGGTGCGCACGGCCTGTTGGGCGCGCACCGGCGTCCTGCTGTTGAAGTGCAGGTTCAGCGCGGTGTCGGTGGTGTTGTGGTTGTTGACCACGACCACCCACTTGCCGCCCCGGTCGTAGGAGGAGACCTCGACGCCGCTCGGTGCGCCGGTCACGTTGTGCGCGACCGCGCCCGGTTTCACGAACTTGCTGTACTGGCCGAGCGCGTAGTAGCGCTTGGTGAAGTAGAGCTTCTGGTTGCCGTTCGTGGCGTAGTCCGGGTCGTAGTAGATCAGGCCGTCGTTCCAGCCGTCACCGTTCTTCGCGTTCGGATCGCTGCCGATCATCTCCGACAGCGCGGTCCACCACTGGAACGCCGAGTCGTGCGCGGTCGCGAAGTCCTTGTAGATGATCCGCGAGATGTTCAGCCCGCTGTCGATCGTCGGGTCGTACTCCTGGGCCCAGCCGGTGCCGCCGTTGCCGAAGCAGCAGATCTCCGTCGCCCAGGGCCGCTTGCCGACCGACTTCGACGTCTCGTTGATCTTCGCCAGCTGGTCGTCGCCCGGGTTGTTGTACGTGTGATGCGCGAGCCTGGAGACGTACTGGGCCGTGCCCGGCTGCGAAATCCACTGCGGCAGCTCGGTGTTGAAACCGACCGTGCTGCTGGACTCGTCGGCGATGATGCCGGTCCGCTGCTTGCGGGCCTGCTGCTCGGCGCCGAGCGCCCGCACGATGTCGTCGCGCTGGTCGACCGGCACCAGCATGCCTTCCTGGCCGCAGCTGTCGAAGCTGTTGGTCGGCTCGTTGAAGGGGCTGATGTAGTCGAACCGCGTGCCCTGCTTGGCGAAGTGGTCGGTGACATCGGCGACGTACCGCACGAAGTCCTGCGTGTTCTCGGCCTTCAGGTAGCCGCCGCAGCTCTGCGCGTTGGTCTTCCACGCGGCGGGCGCGCTGTTGACGAAGGCGACCAGGTCCTCGACGCCGTACTTGGCCGCGTACTTCAGGAAGGTGCGGCCGCCCTTGTCCTTGCTCCAGTCGTACGTCCCGTCGGCCTTCAGGAAGTCCTCGGGGGCGCGGGAGGGCGTGGTCACCGCGGTGCCGCCGCCGCCGATGTTGTACCGGTAGTTGCTCAGGTCCAGGCCCTGCGAGGAGAACAGCAGCTTCGCCACCCTGGCCTGGACCTTGGGGTCGAAGTTCTTCAGGTCGTTGACCCACCAGGCGCCGGACGCGCCGATGTTGTCGATGGTCTGTGCGGCGTGCGGGGAGACCTCGGCCGAGGAATCCGTGGCCGCGGGGTCCGCGGCTCCCGCGGGCGGTGCGGATATCAGGGCTCCGGTGACGGCGAGCGCGGCGGCCGCGCCGGTCAGGAGTGACCGTCTGCCCAGGTGACTCATGTGCCTACCTTCCGTCGTCATGAAGGTGGTGCTGTACGGCTCCTTGCGGGGGTGGTGCGACGCGGTGCGGCTCTGCCACCCGCGGGTTTGGGGGTCCCGGACTTGGGCTTCTTGGAACTGCCGGACTTCTGGCCGACCACGGACAGTGCGCCTTCGAGGGCGAAGGTGGCGGCCCCGAGGCAGACCGGATCGGTGGGAATGGGGGAGAGGACGATCTCGGTGGCGGCCATCGGGCGCGGCAGCGCGTGCCGGGCGACGGCCTCGCGCACCTCCGTCACCAGCGGCTCACCGAGGGCGGCCGCGACCCAGCTGCTGAGTACGACCACTTCGGGGTTGAGGAGGTTGACCAGGTCCGAGATCCCGGCGCCGAGGTAACGGGCGGTGTCCCGGACCACCTTGAGCGCCACCGGATCCTGCGCCTCCACGCCCCGGGCCAGCGCGTTGATGGTCGCGGTCTGGTCCTCGGGATGCAGCAGCGTGCTGCCGGGGCTGAGCTCCCGCAGGTTCAGCATGATTCCGGGCGCCCCGACATACGTCTCGACGCAGCCGTGGTTGCCGCAGTGGCACAGCCGCCCGTCCAGGACGAGCGTCGTATGGCCCCACTCGCCGGCGCTGTTGCTCACGCCCCGGTGCAGCCCGCCACCGAGCGCGAGCCCGGCGCCGACCCCGGTGCCGAGGTTGACCACCACGGCGTCCCCGCGGCCGCGCGCCGCCCCGAACCAGAGCTCGGCGACCGCGCAGGCGCGCAGTGGGTTGTCCAGGTACAGCGGGTAGGCGATGTGCTCGGAGAGCAGGTCGAGCAGCGGCACGTCGTGCCAGTTCCAGTTCGGGGCGTACTCGGACACCCCGCCCTCCCGGTCGACCTGGCCCGGCACGCTCACACCGACCCCGAGGACGCGCGCGCCCTCCACGCCGGCCTGCGCGACCACCGAGCCGACCGCCGCCGCGACATGGCCGACGACCTGCTCGGGCCTGCTCTCGCCGGGACGCATGTCCTCGTCGGCTCGGGCCAGCACGTTCAGCCCGAGGTCGAACAGTTCGACCCGTACGTATGTCTCCGCGATGTCGACGCCGATCAGGGCGCCGCCCGACGCGTTGACGGCGACCAGCCCCCGGGGCCGGCCCCCCGCGGAGTCCTCGAACCCGACCTCGGTCAGCATCCGCAGGTCGAGCAGCTCGCCCACGAGGGTGGCGACCGTGGCCAGGCTCAGCCCGGTCGCGGCCGCCAGCTCCTGTCGGGAGGTGGGCGACTCGGCGATGATCTGGCGCAGCACCTCATAGCGGTTCGCGGTGCGGATGTCGCGTGATGTGCGCTTCACCGGGCGTGCCCCCATCCCTTCGGACCCATGCCGGAGCACTTCGGCCCCGGCGCGGCGCAAGGCTATGGCCTGGGACGGACTTTCGACAAGGGGTTAGGAAAGGGGGTGTAGAAAGTCCCTCGCGACAGGGGCGACGGGAGGCCGGTTTCAGCCCGTGGGCGGCTGCGGTCGGCCGGTGTCAGGCATCGAGGATCTCCCGTACGAAGGCGTTGGTGAACTTTCCCTCGGGGTCGAGGGAGCCGGCCAGCGCCCTGAAGTCGCCCAGGCGCGGGTAGCGCTCGCGCAGTGCAGCGGACGGCACGGTGAACACCTTGCCCCAGTGCGGCCGCGGAGCGAAGGGGTTCAACGCCTCCTCCACGCGCCGCACCACCGGCAGCACGGCTTCCGTGTCCTCGACCCAGGTGAAGTGGAAGGCGACGGAATCCTGTCCGTGGGCAGGGCTCAGCCACTGTGCGTCGGCGGCGATCGTGCGCACCTCGCAGATCTGCAGCAGCGGCGCGATCGTCTCGCGGATCGCGTCCAGCGCGTGCAGTGCGTCGAGGGCGTGCGTGCGCGACAGCAGGTACTCCGACTGCAGCTCGGCGCCGCTGCTCGGGGTGAACTCCGCCCGGAAGTGCGGGAGCCGCTCGTGCCAGGGGCCCGGGACACCGAACTGCTCGGTGCAGTTCTCCGCGGGCATTCCCGGCACCGGGTGCATCGCCTCGGTGGCGGGAGCGGCCCACGGGAACTCCGGCAACGGCTGGTCGGTGCGCCGCTTCAGCCACACCTGACGGAAGCCGGGCTCCCGCCAGTCGGTGAAGAGACTCACGCTGTACGCCGCCGCCGCCACCTTCTCGAAGTCCAGCCCAGCCGACGGGAGTTCGGTGAAGACGTGCTGGGCCACCTCGAAGTCCGGTTCCAGGTCGAGGGTGAGCGCGGTGACCACGCCGAGCGCGCCGAGGGAGGTCACGGCGCCGTCGAAGCGGGCGTCGCCCCGGGCGATAGTGACGCTCGTCCCGTCCGCCGTGACGAGCTCGACCTCGCGTACGGCGGAGGCGAGCGAGCCGTTGGCGACACCCGAGCCGTGGGTGCCGGTCGCCACCGAGCCCGCCACCGAGATGTGCGGGAGGGACGCCATGTTGTGCAGAGCGAGCCCGTGCCGGTGCACCTGCCGGGCCAGCTCGGCGTACCGGACGCCGCCCGCGACCCGTACCGTACGGGCCGCGGTGTCCACGTCCACCACCGGCGGCAGCGCCGACAGCGAGAGGAGTGCACCGCCGTCGCCCGGCTCGGCGATCTCGTTGAAGGAGTGCCCGCTGCCGAGCACCCGCACCTTCGCACTGTCGGCCACCAGCGCCCGCAACGCGTCGAGCGAGTGCGGGCGGTGCAGCTCCTTGGCGGAGTAGGTGATGTTCCCCGCCCAGTTGCTCAGGATCTCGTCCATCGCTGTAGTCCCTCCCCGGGAAGTCGTCCGGTCAGGAGATCACAGTTGCCGTCGTGGGGCGCGTGTGTCCATATCCGGTTGCCGACGGGCGGGAGGGGTTCGGCCTGGCGTGTATATCGATGTGCGGATTTCGTTGATTCAGGCGTATTGAGATGCTGATTTCGCAAAAATATGGCCAGTGAGACGCGATATCGGTAGCCTCGCGCTCGTGACGCACTCTTCCCGCCCCGCCGCCCTGCAGGAGACCGACCGCACCCGGCACCGCCGTCTGCGGGAGCAGGGCAGCCTGGAGCGAGCCGACCTCGACGCGATTCTGGACGCCGGTTTCATCTGTCATCTCGGAGTGGTGGTCGAGGGGCGGCCATTGGTCGTGCCGACCGTCTACGGAAGGGACGGGGAGCAGTTGTACGTACACGGGTCCGTGGCCAGCCGGAGTCTGGTGGCGACGGCGCCGGTCTGTGTGACCGTCACTCACGTCGACGGGCTCGTCCTCGCGCGCTCCGTCTTCGAGCACGGGGTGAACTACCGCAGCGCCATGATCCACGCAGTGCCCCGCAAGGTCACCGACCCGGACGAGAAGCTGGCGGGCCTGCGGCGGCTCACCGAGCACGCCACCCCCGGCCAGTGGGACTACGCTCGCGCGCCCAGCCGCAAGGAACTCGCCGCGACCACCCTGCTCGCGCTCTCCCTGGAGGAGGCGTCGGTCAAGATCCGCTCGGGCGCCCCGGAGGACGGCGACGGCCCCGACGCCGCACTCGGCCGCTGGGCCGGCACCCTGCCGCTCACCGCGACCTGGGGCGCGCTCGTCCCCGACCCCGTACTCCCGCCGGACATCACCGCGCCGGCCCACCTCACGCGCCGCGAGGGGACCCGGCACGGCTGACGTGCGGGCGGGGGCATACCGTGAGGAGTCGTACGCCTTCGCCGGGTCGTACGCCTTTGTCGGGAGGAGAAACGGGATGGGCAGCCGCACCGCGCTGGTCGAGGATCTGATGGAGCGCTTCCCGCACGTGCCGCGGGAAGCCGTCTTCAAGGAGGACCTGCTCCGCGGGGGTGTGGCCTTCGACGCGTCCGCCCTCAGCGACAACGAGAAGGGCGAGGTCAAGCCGAAGTCGTACTTCATCTTCTCCTTCGACCACGGCACCCTGCCCGAGCTGGGCGAGGCCGCGCTGCGCCGTCCGCCCGAGGAGATCATCCTCACCGGCGGCCCCTACGACCTGCGGCGGACCGTCGTCTCGGTCCGGGTGAACCCGTCCTCGCCGTACCGGGTGGCGGCCGACGGCGAGGGGCTTCTCGGGCTCTATCTGGACGGTCGGCGCATCGCCGACGTCGGTGTGCCGCCCATGCCCGAGTACTACAAGCACACCCTCTCCAACGGGAAGTCCGTCATGGAGGTCGCCCCCACCATCCAGTGGGGCTACCTGATCTACCTCACCGTCTTCCGCGTCTGCCAGTACTTCGGCGCCAAGGAGGAGTGCCAGTACTGCGACATCAACCACAACTGGCGCCAGCACAAGGCGGCGGGGCGCCCGTACACCGGAGTGAAGGACGTCGACGAGGTCCTGGAAGCCCTGGAGATCATCGACCGGTACGACACCGCGAAGACCTCCACGGCCTACACCCTCACCGGCGGCGCCATCACCTCCAAGCTGCAGGGCCGCGACGAGGCCGACTTCTACGGCATGTACGCCAAGGCCATCGAGGAGCACTTCCCCAACCGCTGGATCGGCAAGGTCGTCGCACAGGCGCTGCCCCGGGACGACGTGCAGCGCTTCAAGGACTACGGCGTGCAGATCTACCACCCCAACTACGAGGTGTGGGACCGCCGGCTGTTCGAGCTGTACTGCCCCGGCAAGGAGCGCTACGTAGGCCGCGACGAGTGGCACAAGCGCATCCTCGACTCCGCCGAGGTCTTCGGCGCGCGCAACGTCATCCCCAACTTCGTCGCGGGCGTGGAGATGGCCGAGCCCTTCGGCTTCACCACCGTCGACGAGGCCATCGCGTCGACGACCGAAGGCCTGCGCTTCTTCATGTCGCACGGCATCACGCCCCGCTTCACCACCTGGTGCCCGGAGCCCACGACCCCGCTCGGCAAGGCCAACCCGCAGGGCGCGCCGCTGGAGTACCACATCCGGCTCCTTGAGGCCTACCGCTCCACGATGGAGGACTTCGGTCTCTCCTCGCCGCCCGGATACGGTCCGCCCGGGCCCGGCCACGCCGTCTTCTCGGTGAGCTCCTTCATGGACAGCCTCCCGGCGCGGGACCTCACCGAGGAGCCCGTCCGCCGGTAACTGATACTTCCTGGCTTCCCGTCCGTACTACAGGCCGGGCGTGTCCGCCACGCCCGGCCTCCGCGGTCCCGGAGCCCCGCGTTCCAGGGGTCCCGCAAGCGGTTGCCGCAGGAATTGAATACGCGGCTTGTCAGTTGTGTGGGAAGCGTGAAAAGCTCGGGCACCGTCGCGAGGCGGCAACCAACTCCCTTGTACAGCTAGGGAGTTGATGTACGCATCTGGAAGAAGTTGATGCAGGAGCCCCCCATGCCCGACCTGCCGACCCCTCAGGACGCCGCCGAGGCCGCACTGTTCTCGGAGTGCTGGGACGCGGTCCTGTCGTACGCCGATCTGTGCACGTCCGGTTCCGCGGCCTCCAGCCAGCTGGCGACCGAGGCGTTCACCCACGGCATTCGCGAAGTGCGTGCGAACGCGGCAGGAACGAAGAGTACCGGCCGCAGGGCCCTTCGGCTGCCGCGAGTGCCCTTGCTGCTGACGTCGGTTCGCACCACGGCCGCCGGCTGGGAGGCGCACGGGCAGGGCCATCGGCTCGACCCCGACCTGCGGCTGTGGCTCAACTCCGACAAGGCCGCCCGCTACACCGGGCCGCCCCTGCACCGCCCGCTCGCGCTGCGCGGGCTCAGGGACATGCAGGAACCGGACGCCGACCTGATGTGGCTGGCCGAGGTGGAGTCGCTGCCGCTGCCCGCCGTCGCCCGGCGGCTCGGCCTCGACCCGACCGCCGCCGCCGACGAACTCGCGCAGGTCCGGGCGCTGTTCAGGGACCGGTGCCATCGCAACCACCTCGACACCCCGATGGACGCGAACTGCCGCAGCTACGCCCGGCTCCTCGACGCCGTCACCCGCTCGCCCGGCGCCGAGACCCCCGGCGACCTCTCGCGGCACCTCGCCCGGTGCGTGGAGTGCGCGGAAGCCGCCGCCTGTCTGCGGCTGCACGGCGGCGGGCTGCCCTCGGCGCTCGCCGGCGGCGTCATCGGCTGGGGCGGCCTCGCGTACCTGGAGCGGCGTCGCCGGGCCGCGGAGGCGGGCCTGAACGGCGGGCGCATGGACGCCGCCAGGGACACCGGAATCGCCGAGGGCAGGCTGCCCCGGCCCCGGATCGGCCGCAACGGCATGCTCGTCGCCGCCGTGATCGTCTCCGTGCTCGCACTCGGTGTCACGCTCATGCCCTTCAATGGTGCGAACGGCCCCGAGGCCGGCGGCTCGACACGGGGCGACTCGACGGAACGGCAGCCGGTGGCCGACCCCGGGCCCTCGTACTCCTCGTCCCAACCGGTCACCTCCAGCACGTCGACGTCGGTCGGCGAGGCCGGATCCACGTCACCGGACGCCTCGGCCGACCCGTCCGGTCCGACGGTCCCCGCCACCGAACCCCAGGGCGACTCCTCTTCCGCCACCAGCGGTTCGGGCAAGCCCGCCGCGGGCGAGTCGGCCGACCCGTCCTGCCGGATCACGTACGAGATCACCAACCAGTGGCCCGACGGCTTCCAGGCCACCGTCACCGCCACCTCCGAGAAGCCGCTGAACACCTGGACCATCGGCTGGACCTTCCGCAACGGCCAGCGGGTCGGCCAGATGTGGGACGGCAGCTTCGTCCAGCACGACTCCCAGGTGACCGTCATCGCCGCCGACTACAACAAGTCCGTCGCCGCGGGCGGCACCTTCGGCATCGGCTTCCTGGCCTCCTGGGACGGCGACAACTCCGCTCCCCGCTCCTTCACACTGAACGGGCATCACTGCGCGAGCTGAAAGGGCTGCCCCCCGGCAGGGCGGGCGCGGTGCGTCACGGACCGACGTGCAGATACGCCGCCCAGCGCAGCGGATCCGTCGGGTGCTGCCCGCGGTGCGCGGCCACCGCGGCATGCAGGGCACGGGCGGCCTCGCCGGCGTCCGGGCGGCCGGCACGGGTCAGGGCGGCGTAGACCTGTGCGGCCACGTCCGGCGCCGAGCCGTCCTCGATGCTCCACATGGTGGCGAGGACGTGCCGGTACCCGGCCAGCTGCATGGTGGACGCCAGATGCATGACCTCGTCGGGCAGATTGACCGCGCCGGTGGCTGTCTCGCATGCGGACAGATAGGCCAGCTCCGCACGCGGCAGATCCAGCTCCAGCAGCTCGGTGGCGGCCAGTCGGCCGTCGTAGAGGACGAAGGCGCTGTGCGCGGGATCCATGAAGTCCTGTTCGGCGTGGCAGGCGAAGTGCGCCCAGGAGCTCTCGTGCAGCGCCCGCCGCACCGCCTCGCACGTCGCGTCCGGCCCGATGAGCGTGTTCACCGGCGCACCTCGCGGGAAGCGGGCCCGCAGCTCCTCGTACTCCCGCTCCACCTCCGGCAGCGGCGGCCGGCCCGGTGTCTGCGGCATGCCGACGGCCAGCAGCCCGCCGAAGCCGCCGCCGTCCTCGCCGCGCTCCCGGGCACGGCGCAGGGCCGTGAGCGTCGAGATGTACGAGGAGACGGCACGAGCGGGAACGCAGGAGAGCGACTCGGACTGCGGGGACGTACCCGGTGAGGTGCGGTGGCGCGGGTACCGGCCGGCGGAGTGCAGAGGCAGCAGCGCGAGCCGGTTGGTCGGGCACCACCACACGCGGGGCAGCGGATCGCCGGGGCGGCCCAGGGCACCGAGATGGTCGAGCACGGGCTCCGCGATCCGCTCCCACAGCCAGGCCAGCAGGTCGTACACCGCGTGCCGGTCGGCTTCCCGCCGCAGGAAGGCGCGGCGCGGTTTCTCGCGTGCCGCCAGCACATTGAGGAAGGTCACGACCTGCCGGGCCGCCTCCTCCTCCGTGAGGCCGGGCAGGTCGACGACCTCGACGGGGGAGCCGGGTGCGCGGATCACCAGGGCATGGCAGGCGATCGCGCTCACGTTGACCACGACGACGGGTCCGCCCTCGGCCGCGATGCTCAACTCCTCGTAGGGCACGGGCGCGAGGAAGTACGCGAAGCCGTCCAGTTGCCGCGCCTCGGCCACCAGATCGTCCCACTCACGGCACAGGGCGGCTCGCTCCTGCGCCAGCCGCTCCCGGCCCAGCGGCGACAGCAGGCTCTCGTCGGGCAGTTCCGCCGGATCGGTGCGCGAGGAGGACCGCTGCACATCCAGCCGCTCACGCACCCGCAGCAGCTCCGCCGCCAGAGCCGGTGCCCGCACGGCGAGTTCGGACATGTCGCCGCGCGTGTGCAGCAGCTGGTTCTGGATGATCGTCCGGCCCTGTTCGAGGAGCTCCACCGCACGCTCCGGAGCACCGGCCAGGATGTGGCAGGCGGCCGCGGCCGGCGCGAGCCCGGACCACTCGGTCAGATGGTTCTCGCGCGCCGCCCTGGGCAGCCCGTGCCAGGCCAGCTCGTGCAGCAGC
This sequence comes from Streptomyces sp. SAS_270, assembly GCF_052543295.1. NCBI lineage: Bacteria > Bacillati > Actinomycetota > Actinomycetes > Kitasatosporales > Streptomycetaceae > Streptomyces > Streptomyces sp. SAS_270. Next base: position 7,399 of record NZ_JBMNDS010000120.1, on the reverse strand, counting down.
AGCGCCGCCCGGTCGTAGCCCTCGGCGGCCAGGGCGTGGTCGCCCAGCCGCGCGGCCGCGGAACCCCAGGCGGCGCAGCACTCCATGCGGTCCGTCGGGGTGGCCACGCGCAGTTCGGCGGCGAGCTGCCACCAGCGGATCGCTTCGCGCAGGTCGCCAGGGTCGCCGCGGTGGTCGTGGCGACGCCCGAGCATGTCGCCGAGCCGCCGCCAGACCCTGGGAAGGAAGATGTCGTCGTCCCGCACCGTCGACGCGGCCTGCCTGGCCAGGTCCACGGCACGGTCGAGGGCGTCGGCGCCGGGCTCCGGCCCGTCGGTGAGCGCCTCGGCGAGGCACCCGAGAAGCGTTTCGTACGAGGGGTGCGTGCGGGCGGTGACGGCCACCGCCTGCTCGGCGGTGCGGATCGCCTCGTCGAGGTCGTCGGGGGACTGCGCGAGCCGGAAGCGGGCGAGCAGAGCCACGCTGAGCGCGGAGAGATAGCGCCCGAACTCCGGGTGGCTGCGCGGAATCGTCGCCGCTGCCTCCCGCTGCCATCTGATCACCCCGTCCAGGTCCGCCGGATGATGGTCGTCCCGCAGCCGCGCCCTCAAAGCCTCGGCGAGATGGCACATGGCCATGGCCCGGTGGGTGCTGGGAGAAACAGCAGGCAGGGCATCGACGGCCCGGGTCGTCAGGCGGATCGCCCGGTCCAGATCGGCAGCCTCGAAGAGCCGCTTGTACCGCAGCAGGAAGGCCAGCCCCAGATTGGACAGCACGAACCCGTCCTCCCTGGTGACGGAGACCGCCTCTGTCCCCAATCGGATGGCCCCCTCCAGGTCCTGGACGGAACCCCGCCGGTCGTAGCGGATGCGGTGCGAGGCGGCGAGATTGGCCAGTCGCCGCCCCCTGTCCGGGTCCGTCCTGGAGGTCTCTTTCAGGGCCTGTTTTTCGAGAGCGATCGCCCGGTCCAGGTCCGCGAGGTCGCCCGTCCGCTCATGCCGGAAGTACAGAGCTGTCGCGAGCTCGGTCATGACGTTCGGGCGTGACGGCACGGAGGCCGAGTCGAGCAGGGAGTCCAGCAGCTCGATGGGCTCCTCCAGATCGGCGGGATCGCGCAGCCGGTCGTAGCGGGCGCGCAGCCTCCGCGCCAGACGGACCGCGAAGTCCAGCCGGTCGGGGTCCTCCGGGTGCGCTTCCTCCACCGCCGCCCGCGCGTGGCCGATCGCCTCCTGGAGATCGGCGATGTCGTCCGTGAGCTCGTGGCGGAGGTTGAGTGCCCTGCCCAGTTGGGACAGGCGACGCGCGCGGGCGTGGCTGCCGACCGGCGTCGCGCGTACCGCCGCTCTTCCCACGGACACGGCCCGTTCCAGATCCTGCCGCTCCCCGAAGCGGCCGTGGCGTTCCAGCAGCAGATTGGACAACAGGGTGAGGCGGCGCGACTGTTCGGGGTTTTCCTCGGCCGTCCAGACGAGGGAGGACTCGCGCAGCTCGATGGCCTCGTCCAGGTCGGACGCCTCGCCCTTGAGGTGGAAGCGGCGCATCAGGGCGCCCGACAGGTGGGCCATGGGCAGGCCGGGTATGTCGTCCCCCGTGATCGACAGGTCCAGCGCGAGGCGGTAGTGGTGCACGGCCCCGTCCAGGGCCTCTTCGGCGCGGGTCCGCTCGTACGTCGTCATCAGCTGCCGGGCGCGGCAACTCGCCTCGTCGGCACGCTCGTTCGCCGCGGCGACGGCCTCGAAGAAGGATCTGGGCACGCCTTCGCCACGGAGCCGGGCGCGGAGGACGAGCAGTCTCATCACCCAGCCGTTGTCGGCGTACCCGTCGCTTCCCGGTCTCGCCTGATGCCGGGCCCCGTGGAAGCCGAGGAGCGCGTCCAGAACGGCCGGGGAGACGACGCGTCCGCCTTTTCCGTCGTTCTGGACCAGATGCGCCTGCAGTTCGCGCGCCTCGGCCGACGCCGCCGTCTCGAACAGAACGGAGTCGTCGCCCTGTTCGTCGAATCGCTTCACACGGTCGAGGAGCGCTGTGATGAGGTGGTCGCGCACCAGGTCACTTTATCGGCGGGGCGACCGAAGGGCCGGGCAGTGAGACAGAGGGGAACGGGCGCGAGCATGGCGGCACCGGAGCACAAGAGCAGTGAACCCTGGGAACCCACCTCGGACTTCGAGTGGACCGACCGGGCCTACGGCCTGCTGGAGCAAGGGCTGCTGCAGGCCGAGGTGAACGTCGTCGACGGCGTCCTGAGCACCCGGGTCTGGGGCAACTGCCCCCGCTGCGAAGGGCTGCTGAACGACCATCAAGTCCCCACGGTGGTGGACGTCTTCGGCGCGTCACGAGGACACGGGGCCGATGCGGTCCCGGCGGCGGGGCCTCCCGTGGTGGTCGTGGACGTCACCTGCGGCTGCGGCCTCGCCCATGCCGGAGTACCGGAGGGGACGACCGGCTGCGGGGTCAGCTTCCGCGTGGAGCTGGAGGCCGAAGCCGCCGGGCCCCTTCCCCAGGGGACACCATGAGCGGGTACCGGCCGAGGAGACCGACCCGTGGGCCCACTCCCTTCGACCTCGCCGAACGGGACGCCTTCGCCGCGCTGTCGGCGGCTTCCCTGGACGCCGTCCGCTCCAGCGCGGAGACCTGGCGCAACGGCCTCTCCGCCTTCATCACCCTGGTCACCACCGGTGTGGTGATCAAGGGACGGGACACCGCCAGCGCCCTGCCCACGGAATGGCGGGCAGCCCTCACCGCGCTCATCGGAGGCGGCCTGCTCGTCGCGATCCTCGGGCTGTGGCAGGCGCTCGGGGCCCAGGCCGGCACCCGTCCCCGGGCCACCACGCTGAACGCCGTGCACAGCCGCTACGGGTCGGTCGCCGCGTACAAGGTCGCCCTCGCGAACATCGCGGCCGCCCGGCTGCGGCGCGCGCAGTACCTGGTCGCGGTCGCGCTGGCCCTCCTGCTCGCCGGCATCGGCGTCACCTGGTGGGCGCCCGCCGAGTCGACAGGCGACAAGCCCGTCTACCTCAAGGTCGCCCACCAAGGCCGGACCAGCTGCGGAACGCTGCGTTCCGCCGATGGAGGCGTGCTCCGGCTGAAGAGCCCGGGACGCCATGAGCACGCTGTGATCCCGTTGGGGGACGTCACGAACATCGAGGTCGTGAGGAGCTGCGGATGACGCGCTCGAATCGACCCGATAAATCATTGGCGTCACATCATGAGGTGCCTCTAGGGTGAGCGATGTTCCTCGGTGGCCGGCGGCCGCCGGGACCGATCGAGTGTGAACCGAGTGCGAACCAGGAGGTGTTGACCGATGGCTGTCACCGTGCAGGGCGCTGCCCGCATCCAGAAGTCCATCAAGTCCACCTCTGTGGCCGCCGGCTGACCTCCACCTCCTTCATTCACCGCGCCTGAGTGCGCGTGCCGGGGCCGCCCTTGTGAAGGGTCACCCTTGACTTCCTCCGCAGTTTTCTCCGCCCTGTCCCGCTACGGCTGGGACGACTCCTGGGCGGAGCAGTTCTCCGCGTACGACTCCGAAGGGCTCCTCGCCGGACGGGTGCTCCGCGTCGACCGCGGCCAGTGCGACGTCATCACCGTCGACGGGGTGCTGCGCGCCGACACCGCGTTCGTGACGCCCCACGATCCGCTGCGCGTCGTGTGCACCGGCGACTGGGTCGCCGTCGAACCCGGCGGGAACCCCCGGTACGTACGGACGTATCTGCCGCGCCGTACCGCGTTCGTCCGCTCCACCTCCTCCAAGCGGTCCGAGGGGCAGATCCTCGCCGCCAACGTCGACCACGCGGTCATCGCCGTGTCCCTCGCGCTGGAACTCGACCTCGGCCGCATCGAACGCTTCCTCGCCCTGGCGTGGGAGTCCGGGGCGCAGCCCGTGGTCGTCCTCACCAAGGCCGACCTGGTGCCGGACCCCGTGACCCTCGCGCATCTCGTCCAGGACGTGGAGACGGCGGCGCCTGGCGTGCCGGTGCTGACCGTCAGCTCCACGTTGGGGGAGGGGCTCGACGTGCTCGCGGCCCTTCTGGCCGACGGTACGTCCGTGCTGCTCGGGCAGTCCGGTGCGGGGAAGTCGACCCTCGCCAACGCGTTGCTCGGCGAGGACGTGATGGACGTCCAGGCCGCGCGTGACGTGGACGGCAAGGGCCGCCACACCACGACGACCCGCAACCTGCTCGCCCTCCCGGGCGGGGGCGTCCTCATCGACACGCCAGGGCTGCGTGGAGTCGGCCTGTGGGACGCCGAGACCGGCGTCGGTCAGGTCTTCTCCGAGATCGAGGAACTCGCCGCCGAGTGCCGCTTCCAGGACTGCGCGCATGTCGCGGAGCCCGGCTGCGCGGTCCTCGCCGCGGTGGACTCCGGGGATCTCCCGGAGCGCCGCCTCGACAGCTACCGCAAGCTCCTGCGCGAGAACCAGCGCATCGTCGCGAAGACCGACGCCCGGGTGCGGGCCGAGATCCGTCGGGACTGGAAGCGGAAGGGGGCGGAGGGGAGGGCTGCGATGGAGGCGAAGCGGGGGCGTCGGGTGTAGGACGGCTTGGGTCGTGTCGCAACTGCGGGCAATCGTGCCGCTAGAGGCGGCTGCCCACCCGGCCGCGGGGGTGCGTGGGGCGCCGGGTGGCCGGCGAAGCCTCGTCACTGCGGGCAATCGTGCCGCTGGGGGCGGCACGGGTGGGCGCAGCGGCACCCCGTGAACGCCGGGCTGCGTGACCCACCCCCGCCCAGCACCCACCCCGGGTGCGAAGGAAACACGGGGCACCCGGGGTTTGCCCACCCACCCCGGGTGCCGTCCGGGGCGCGACGGTAGCGTCACGTCCGATTTCCGCCAGCCGCGCCGCCGGCGACCCCGCACACTGGTGGACGTGATCGATGAAGAGACCAGGTACGAGGCGGTGCGCAGCCGTGATGCCCGTTTCGACGGGGAGTTCTTCTTCGCGGTGGAGACGACGGGGATCTACTGCCGGCCCAGTTGCCCGGCGGTCACGCCGAAGCGGCGGAACGTCCGGTACTACACGACCGCGGCCGCAGCCCAGAGCTCAGGCTTCAGAGCCTGCCGCCGCTGCCGCCCGGACGCGGTCCCCGGCTCCGCGGAGTGGAACGTCCGGGCCGACGTGGTCGGCCGGGCCATGCGCATGATCGGCGACGGAGTCGTCGACCGCGAAGGCGTCGGCGGACTCGCGCTGCGCCTCGGCTACAGCGCCCGCCAGGTGCAGCGCCAGCTCACCGCCGAGGTCGGCGCGGGCCCCGTAGCCCTGGCCCGTGCCCAGCGGGCCCACGCCGCCCGGGTGCTGTTGCAGACAACGGGTCTGCCGATCACGGAGATCGCGTTCGCGGCCGGCTTCGCCAGCGTGCGGCAGTTCAACGACACGATCAGGGCGGTGTACGCGTCGACACCGAGCGAAGTGCGCGCTGCCGCACCCCGCGGCGGCGGCCCGAGCCGCCGCACCGCCACCCCCTCCGCGGGCATCGCCCTGCGCCTCGCCCACCGCGGCGCCTACCAGGCCGACGCCGTCTTCGACCTCCTCGCCCACGAGGCGGTCCCGGGCATTGAGGAGGTCAGCGGCAACCCCGGCGGCCGTACCTACCGCCGGACCCTCCGGCTCCCGTACGGGACGGGGATCGTCGCCGTGGACGAGCGGGTGCGCGGTCAGCGGGTCGTTTCCCCGTTCCGCGTGCCGGTGGCGGTCGGCGCGGCGCCGGGTCCCGGTGCGGAACCGGGACCGGAACCGGGACCTCGTACGGCGTCCGATCACGCGGCCCACTCCGGTGGCTGGCTCGACGCGCGGATTCAGCTCACCGATCTCCGCGACCTGACCACCGCCGTGCAGCGGCTGCGGCGGCTGTTCGACCTCGACGCCGATCCGTACGCCGTCGACGAGCGGCTCGCCGCGGACCCGCGCCTGGCCCCGCTGGTCGCCGCCCGCCCGGGCCTGCGTTCGCCGGGCACCGCCGACCCCGACGAACTGGCCGTACGCGCGCTGGCGGGGCGAGCGGAGTCCGAGCGGCTGGTGCGCCGCCACGGCAAGGCGCTGGACTCGCCGTGCGGCACGCTCACCCATGTGTTCCCCGAGCCGGGCGTCCTTGCGCAGGCCGAACCGGACGGGCCCCTCGGCGCACTCACCGCGGCCCTCGCCGACGGAGCCCTGCGGCTCGACGCGGGCGCCGACCGGGACGACGCTCAGGAGGCGTTGCTCGCGCTGCCCGGCATGGACGGGCGTACCGCCGCCGTCATCCGTACCCGCGCCCTCGGCGACCCCGACGTGGCCCCACCCGGTGGCGACGTCCCCGACACCTGGCGCCCCTGGCGCTCCTACGCCGTACAACACCTCAGGATCGCAAGCGAGTCGGAACGGGAAGCCCTCTGATGACCACCCCCGCACGCCCCCTCTCCTACACGACCCTCGACAGCCCCGTCGGTCAACTCCTCCTCACCGCCGACGAGTCCGGCATGCTGACCTCGCTCTCCGTCCCCGGACAGAAGGGCGGTCGCACCGCGCAGGACGACTGGCTGCGCCGTCCTGAGCTCTTCCGGGAGGCCGAGCAGCAGCTCGCCGCCTACTTCGCCGGTGAACTCAAGGAATTCCAGCTGGAGTTCAGGACCGAGGGCACTCCGTTCCGCCGGCAGGTCTGGGCCGTGATCGACGACGTGCCCTACGGAGCCACGACGACCTACGGGGCCATCGCCGCGCGGCTCGGCGTCTCGCGTGCGGCCGTGCGCGCGGTCGGGGGCGCGGTCGGCGCCAATCCGTTGCTCATCGTGCGGCCCTGTCACCGGGTGATCGGCGCGAACGGCTCCCTGACCGGGTACGCCGGCGGCCTCGAACGCAAGCAGTCGCTGCTCGGTCTTGAGGGCGCGCTCGGCGGCCCGGCGGGGGAGGAACTCCAGGGTTCGTCCGGGAGCCTCAGTCCTCCAGGCCCCAGCTGTGGATGCGCTTCGGGTGGACGCGGATCAGTTCGTCGCTGAAGTGGCTGCCCAACTCGTGCGGACCGGTGAGGAGTTCGGCCTCGCCGCGGATGTCGACGCCGCGTACCTTCCAGGGCTGGACGCTCACGACGTCGTCGACGACCAGCGCCACCTTCGGGTTCTTCTGGAGGTTGCGCCACTTCTTGGTCGTACCCAGCGCGTAGCCACCGATCAGGATCGTCCCGTCGTCCTGCGGGAAGAAGCCGACGGGGTTCGCCTGCGGCTGCCCGTGGGCGTCGACGGTGGCCAGTCGGCCCAGCCGCTGCGAGGAGAGGTACGCGCGCTCGGCCCTGCTGAATTCGGTCATGGACGCAGCGAAGCACGGCGCGTGGCCAGTGCGCATCGGGTCCTGGACCGAGGGGGTGTTTTGAAAGTCCCGCACAGCACCCACGGCGCCCGGCACGCACCCTCGCCGCACCGGCCGAAGTCCCAAGTACGTCCAGTACGAGGGCCTTC
>NZ_JBMNDS010000119.1:0-24449 GCF_052543295.1 Streptomyces sp. SAS_270 | reverse complement strand
AAGAACCGACTCGCCGCCATCGAGCGCGAGACCGACGTTGCCTGAGAGCTGAGCACGTTTATCTGTACTTGGCTGAGCACTTCAGGGAGTACGCGGACACTTGTCGCCCCGTTCGAGAAAGGCCCGGGTGGTGGCGTGCCCGATTCCGCTGTTTCCGCCGATGATCAAAACAGAGCGCGACATGAAGATCCTTTACGCGAGTGCACCGAATCCGCAGCGGTGGGGAATGCGCTTTCGGTGATGTTGTCGCTGACCCTAGAACGGCAACCGGCGTGGCACGGGAACCCAAAGCATTCGCTTATGCTGCCGATGAGAACTGGCAGTTCTCATTTCTCTGCGGCAGGTGTATGGCATAGGAATGCCGTATGCGCTGACGTTCGTCAACTCCCATGAAATCTCTAGCGATTGAAGGAATGGGAAGATGGGTGAGTTGTCGAGGGTCGACTGTCAATGTGATCTGAATCCCACCTTCGGCCGTTATGTGAACGTTATGAATACCAATGAGACGCAGGCTTCGATCGTCCCCCGCATACTGCGGCAAGCTCGGGCGCGCCGTAACGCATCGGACATCCCAGGCTTCACGGCCACGTTCGGGGACAGAAGGGCCCCCGGAATCACCCAGGCCGAGGTGGCGAAACTGGCCGGTGTCAGTCGCCGCTGGTACAACGCCCTGGAGTCCGGCCGGTCGGCAAATTACTCCGAGGGCTTGCTGCAGGCGATCAGGCGGATCCTGGACCTGACGCCCGACGAATGGCACGTCGTCTACCGGGTCACCCAGGGGCGCACCCCGGCCGGAGCGCCGGTCAGCCCCCTTGCTGACTTGCTGCCGGAGACAATCCGCAACCTCGTAGAGCAGAGCCCGACGTGGGGCCTCTGGGTCACCGACCTCCGCTGGGACATCCTCGCCTGCAACTCCAAGACCCTAGAGATCTTTCCGTGGATGATGTACGGCCTGAACGTCATGGAATGGGCGCTCACCTGGCCCGAGGCTCGCACCCAGCTCATCGACTGGCAGGATGAATGGGCGCTGCCCATGATCGCCCAGCTCCGCGTGCACGCCGAGCAGTACCGCCATGACGAGCGCCTCCGAGAGGTCATCGACACTGTCCGAGGCGATGCTGTTGCCCGCAAACTATGGGACTCGCCGAATCTGCCGAGCCTGATCCATCCGGCATCGAACCGGCCGCGCCGCCTCTATCTTCCCCGGCAGGGCGGCACGGAGTTCGCTATACACCTGCTCGCCTTTACCCCCATGGAGCTACCGTCCTGCCGGCTACTGGCCATCATGCCGGCAGAAGGCGGATCGAGCAGCTTGGGGGGATTCCCGGTCGCGAGTTGAGGGGTCGGGGAGCGTGGCTTTGCTTCCTCGTCCGTCAAATGGTGGCGAGCCGTCAGATCGCGGCAGGATCCCTTAAAAGGGTGTGATGGTGATAGGTAATCACCATCCGCTCTGCAAGCGCGGGAGGGGCAACTCCCTTCGACGTCGACCAGTTGCGGTGAAGGGGCGACTTTCTAACTATCGAGCCCTCGGGCTTCTTTGCGAATTCGATCCGCAGACCTTCGTGAGCCTCGCGAAGCGCACCTATGTAGGGGGCGGCACCTCCAGCAGCAGGAAGGATGCGGCGATTTCGGAAAGGGATGTCGAGCAGGGGCAGGACCGCCACAAGCCGGGTAGCCGGTTCGCTCGGCCAGGAAGGGGATGCGGCCGAACGCGCCGTCCCAGCTTCGGTTCAACACGATTGGGTCCCCTGCCAGTTGGGCCTGGGTGTAGTCGATGTCACCGAGGACCTCGCCCTGTTCGGACATGAGGCTTCCCAGGGCTGGCTTTCAGCAAGGTTGTGCAAGCGCGTGGTCATCGATCGGTCGCAGAAGGATGCCAACCGCTGGCAGCTGTGCCTGACCGAGGAACAGATCGATTCGGTCGCCTACGGGCTGTATCTGCACCGGCTCGCCGTCTCCGAGGCCGAGGCCAACCGCTTCGCCCGCGACCACAACGTCGTCTTCCGGCCAGCCCCGGCGACACGGACACCCCCCGCGGTGCGTCTTGGGCCGCGCGCCGGCGACTTGGACAACGTGTGACCGCCGCGCGGCCAACGGGATTGGCTGCTGCCCTGCGCTGAACGGGAGGCGCAGGACCGGGGCCAGGCGTGTCGTTGAGGATTACTTCGGCTGCATACGCTCAACCTACAAGCGCGCGCAGGGTGCCTGTACTCCGTGGGCAGGCGAGGGGCTTTGGCCGGGTCGGTCGGTGCGATGGATCACCAGTCGGCGACGGGGCGCAGGACCCGCGCGTCCGTCGTACGAGCCTGCTCCCATCCCCAGAGGCGGTAGCCGTCCGGGAGATCGTCCAGCGGGTGGTGACTGCGCAGGCTGCACACGATGACGCTGCTGGACCGGAGCTGACCCGGCCAGCCGTCCGGCGGGTCTGTCTCCCGGAAGGGGTTCTCGGCCGCGATTCCGATCACCCATTCCTCGGGAGGCTTGGGCAGGTCAGCAGCTTCGCCGTCGGCCGCATCCGGCTCGTCGAAGGGGAACGGCTCGTGGGAGACGAGATAGCCGACGACTTCCAGCGGCAGCGGCTCGGCGAGCCAGTCCCGCGTGACGGCCTTCGCCGTCATGGGCCGGAAGTAGCCGGTGCCGACGGCGTCGAACTGCTCGAAGACGTGACGCAGCGGCTGGGTGTCCAGCGGGATGCCGGTGAGCTGGAACGACACGTGGCAGTGCTGGACCACGCGTGACGGGTGGCTGGATACGTCCGCGGCCAGTGTGTAAAACCCTCCGCCCTGGATGGTGTCGACGTAGGTCACCTTCTCCGTGTGGTGCACGTCGTCCTCGTCCAGGTCGTCGTAGCGCTCCTTCCAGGCGCGCAGCGTGTCGAGGAATTCGCGGGCGCCCACGCCGTGCCAGTTACGGGTGGCCTGCTGGATGGCCCACTGGGGCTGGGAGGTGGTCCAGCCCAGCGAGGTCAGGGCGAACAGGAGGTCGGCGAGCCCGTTCTCGTCGAACGCGCCGATCGGCAGATCGAGACACACCCCGTTTCCGTCGGCCGGCACCCAGTCCACATCCGGCAGCTCCTGGGCGAACACTAGGTCGGTGAAGCCTCCGTCACCCGCGACATGTGCCATCGGGACAAGGCCGGTGTCGAGAAGCCTGAGGTCGGAGGCGGGCAGGTCGGCGGAGAGGCGCGGGCTGCGCCGCCGGGGTTTGGCGCCAGCGGCCAGGTGCACGCGGCCGTGGGTGACGAGGTCCTCCCGCTTGCGGTGCAGCAGCCCTGCCACGGAACCGGGCGCGGCGAGCAACGCGGTCAGTTCCTCCTCCCCGAGCAGGAGGACCAGCTCCTCACCGCGGCACTTCGCCGCCTCCTCGATCACCGTGTCGGTGAACCCCGATACGCTCACGATCACACCGACTACCCGGGACGATGCCGCCCGCTGCAACCGCCGGAAGACGGCGTCGAAAACGTCCACGTCGGCCGGGGCGTTCTGCCACTTCGCCTCGATCAGGTACCAAACGTCGCCGTAGCTGGCCACGAGGTCGGTCTGACGCGGCGTCGCGATGCCCGCATCACGATCGACACGGAAATGTGCCTGCCGGAAGAGCCGCTCCAGCAACTGCTCGAACTTCCGGCCTCGTTGGTGCGCGTTCGTCACCGCTCGCAGAAGTTCGAAGTCTGCCCACAACGTTCCCTGCGGCATCGCCACCCCTTCACGAGGCCATGAACCTCACGGCACGGCAGCAGGGTGACACAGGAGCAGGCACTGCACCGGACCTGACGCGATCGTCGCGGCCGGTCGTTCGTCTCGACCAACGCCACCAGCCCGATGCGGGATCTGCTGGTCAACCTGTTGAAACGGCCGTCGGATCGCTAACGTGCTGCCATGGCATCAAGTCTGGGCACGGCGGTGGAAGAGATCTCGGCGATCGGCCGGGGCGAGCCCGGATGGGAGACGGCCGTGATCAGGGCCGCGCGCCTCATCGACGCGCAGTGGCTGACGAAGGAGTGGGAGTGGAGACGCCATCTCGCACTGCAGAGCCTGGCGCTAATCCTGTTCGCGCTCGACCGCGATGAGCAACTGGACGACACCGCTACCCTGATGGCCCTCGCCGCGTATGTGCACACACCGCGCTGTGAGCACTACGGCATGGACCTTCTGCGCACAGCGGACGCGCTGCCCGCCACGCGCGCACTGTTCGCCGAGCGCCTCCCCGACAACGGCGGACCGCTCAGCCGCCTGATCACCACCCTGACGACGCCCCAAGAGGTCTGGGCAGTGGACTTGCCGTCCATGGACAACCCCGACTTCCGCATGCCGCTGGCCCCCGCCCTGGAGTGGCTCGACCGTGCTCTCCCAACGGCCCAGGCGGGCTAGAAGAGGGAACTGCCCTCACCTAGGAGCATGCAGCGCTGAGGGGTTTAGCTCCGCAGCGTGGGCTCCTGGCGGTGATTCCGACGCGGATGTTGCTGGTGTGCGGCGCCCAGCTCTTCATGCCAGCGTCGCCGTAGGCGACTGGAGCGGTTCGGCAAGTTCCGGGTGATCGCCTCGTGAGTAGGACTGGAGCAGATCGGCGATCGGACCGCGGTGCGCCAGGGCGTCGATTTGGACGGTGTCCAGGACGAGGTTGACGGGGGGGTGGATGACCGGAGGCGGTGCGGGGTGGGGCCAGCTGCTTCGGTGGCCAGGCGGCGTCTACCGATCCGTTATCCCGTCAGCGTCGACAGTTGGATACTCACATATGCCAAACCCCAAGTTACCGCCATCCGGACAAAGATGGGGAGTGAAAGCGACCGTCTACCGAGCCGTTCTCCAGCGACGTTGCCGTCCTGGCGGGCATGTGCGCGCCGGATGCCTCCGGTGGGACGGCAGGTGCGGGTAGGGGGCACATGAAGACGACGCGAACCACGGGCGCCCGGCACAGTCGGGTGCCGGGGCGCTTACATGGTGGCGAGGAGGTCGCCGTGTTCGAGAGCCTTACCCAGGATGGCGGAGATCTCTTCGGGGAGCAGGTTTACCTCGGCGATGGCTTCGGGCGTGAGGGGAAGTTCGTCGAGGATGTACTCGCCGCGGTCGTCCCGCTGGAACTCGGGGCCACTGCGGTCGGCGAAGTTCCACTGCTGGATGCGGGCAAGATAGACGTACTCGGTTTCGCCGCTGGGGTTTGTCATCTGGTGGAACAGGCGGATGACGGCGGCCTTGCCGGCGATCTCCTCTTGGATCTCTCGCAGGAGCGCGGCCTCGTGGTCCGTGTCAGTGGCTTCGACTCCGCCGCCGACGAGTACCCAGTAAGGGTCCCTTCCGGGGCGGATGCGTTTCATCAGGAGTGTGGTGCCGGTCGGGGTGATCAGAACGGCGCGGACGCGGTCCTTCATAGTGTGGGGCTCCTTTGCTGGTGGGGCAGTTGGGTCAGTGGAGGATCCAGCCTCCGTCGATGTGCAACGACTGGCCGGTGATGAACGATGCGGACGGCCCGGCGAGGAACGCGACGGCGGCGGCCACGTCGTCGGGCTGGCCTCTGCGGGGCACGCACTGGCGGGCGATCTGGTCCTCGGGGCGTGCGCGGTGATGTTCGGGCAGGGTGTTCTCGGCGTCGACTTGGATCGCTCCCGGGAGCACAGTGTTCACGCAGATGCCGTGAGGGCCAAGTTCCCTGGCCAGGGATCGGGTGAGGCCCAGCAGTCCTGCTTTGGCGGTGCTGTAGGCCGTCAGTCCGGGACGTCCGGCGCGGGCGTTGACGCTGGAGATGTTGATGATGCGGCCCCACTGGTGGCGGATCATCGCAGGGGTGACGGCGTGGCTGGTGCGGTAGTGGATCGTCAGGTTGAGGTCGAGCGCGTGCGTCCAGGCGGTCTCGTCGGTCTCGTCCCAGGGCAAGCGCGGATAGGCGCCGGCGTTGTTGACCAGGATGCCCACGGGGCCGACTTCGCTGGCGACCTGGCTGAGCATCAGGGCGACTGCTTCTGGGCTGGTGAGGTCGGCGCTGACCTCTATGCCGTCAGCTCCGAACCGGCGTACCTCGTCCAGGACGGTGCGGGCCGGGCCGATCTGTGCGAAGTGGCCGATGGCGACGGTGGCACCGGCTCCGGCGAGAGCTCGGGCGGTGGCCGCGCCGATCCCGGTCGCAGCGCCGGTGACGAGGGCGACGCGCCCTTGGAGGGGGCGGGCGGCGAGAGGGAGTTCGAGGAGGGGCGCGGTCACGGGAGCTCCACGGGTGCTGTGAGGGCGGGCAGAGGGTTGGTGCGGGTGAAGAACCCGGAGCCCGCCAGGTGCTGGGCCTGGGCGAGCTTGGCCAGGAGCAGCAGCAGGTCGGCAGGGGTGAGGAGGTAGGGCGGGATGACGCCGAGGATGCGGAGGGTCAAGAACGGGCTGAGGGCGTCGAGCCGGTGGCCAGGGGGCAGGGCGGCTGCGTCGCCGAGGTCGGTGGTGAGGCGGTGGAGCAGCCGCGTGAGGGCCACGTGCCGGCCCGCGCCGGTGGGCCAGGTGTAGTGCAGGTCAAGGCGCCGGTGCCGGGCGGACAGTTCAGCATGGTCGACCGTGGGGAGGGCGGCCGGGGTCAGGTGCAGGGGCAGGGTGCGGGTGTAGACATCGGGCTGGTAGGTGGGGATGAGCCAGCCTCCGAGGCCGAGCAGGTACCACAGCAGGTTGGCGATCTCGCCAGGAAGGGTGTTGCGGCCAGCGTGCTCGAAGTCGAGCCAGCACGCGCCCGCGCAGCTGGTAGCGATGTTGGGTTCGGTGGGATCGCCTTGGGTGAGGGCGGTCGCCCACTCACGGTCGGGGTGCAGCCCGGCGCGGGCAGTCGCGATCGCGGCGGGCAGGTCGAGGCGGAAAGGGAGGCCGTTAACGGTGGCGGTGTAGGCGGTGAGCGCGCGCACGGGGAGGCGTTCACCGGTGCGGGAATCGGTGAACGTGAGGTCGTGGTGGAGGAACCACGTGTCGACGCGCCCACCGGGGCGGATGCGGTCGGTGTAGAGAGCGGGCGTGCACGCGGACAGCGCGGTGGTGCGGCCAGTCGTGTTGGCCGCGGCGATCAGGTCGTCGCAGACGGCGTCGATGAGGTCGCCGACATCGCCGACGGGCGCTTGGCCATGGTCGGCGAGCGCGATGAGGTCGCCCAGCAGGAGGCGGCAGCGGCCGGAGGCGAAGACGTCCTCGTACGTGATCACTTCGGTGGCGTTGTCGATCGTGGCCCGGCCCAGGAGGGCGGGGGTCTGCATACGGCCGGCCACCTGCCGCCAGCCGGACTCCTCAGCAGTTGCCCGCACGGTGGGGAGGGTCTTACGGAAGACGGGATGAGCCGGGCTGGTCATGCTCCCGCCGCGACGGTCGGCATGGTTTCCATCCAGCGTCCGAGGACGAGCTGGGCGAGTTCCTGGGCGGCGGCGCGGTCGGTACGTGCTGTCGAGACCATGCCGTTGTCCGGCTCGCGCTCGCCCGGGCCGAGCACGAGGAGGTTGAGCGCCTCGGTGTCCCCGCCCTGTTCGATGCCGTCGAAGCGGAGGAGGACCTTGGCCAGCAGCGCCGTCACCTTGAACAGGGCACGCAGGTCCGGAGTCCCCTTCAGGAGCTGGCGGCGGATCTCGACGGCGGACTCCACTCCGGCTTTCAGGCTCGCCGCGACGTCGTCGGCGAGTGACGGGGCGGGGATCGTCACGCCTGGGCGTACCCACAGCGGAAGCAGAGCGCCGGCGCCGAGGAGCGCCAGGACGTGCAGTAGGCGCGAAGTGACCGCGCCGACGCGGCATTCGGCCAGGCTCAGGACGGTCAGACCGAGCTTGACCTCGCCGAGGTCATGCTGGACCTCAGCGAGGGCCTGGCGCAGGGCGGAGGTCTTTTCGGGCTCGGCGATGACGAACACGTCCAGGTCGGACCAGCCGTGCTGGTATTTGCCCCGGGCACCGCTGCCGGTGACGGCCAGCAGGTCGATCAACGGAACGGCACCGCTGGTGATCCGCTCCAGCAGCGTGGTGAGGAAAACCTCCAACGATACGGGCAGGCCAAGGGTGTTGACCGGATTGGTGGCGGGGACGACGGTGCTCCAGACCGCATTGAGTGCCATCAGGTCGAGCTGCCGCTCCAGCATGAGGCGGGAGCCGTTGTTGTCCACCACACGGTCGGCGATGGCGCGGATCAGCTCCGCGCCCCGGGCGGACTTCACCACGTCCCGGACAGTTACGTCGTCCGGCCCCGCGGCTCCCCGAAGTGCCCGGAGCTCGGCGTCGGTCTCCACGTAGGTGATGGCCAGCTGGTCTCCGAGCATGCGGCGTAGCTCGGCGGTCACCTCGAACTCGTGCAGGGACTCCAGGGTGAAGCGGTCGTGGAAGCGGTGGGCGCACGCGTAACGGTCCAGGCCGTCCAAGAGGAGTTCGGCGCGCACCACGGGCGACAGTGCGTAGGGGGCGTCGAGCCCGGCACGCCGGGCGGCGTCGTCGATCAGGTAGCCGATCTTCAGCCGGGCATAGCCGTGTCGGGTACGCAGATACTCACCCGCCGTACTCTTGCCGCTCTCGGACATCCCGCCGAGCGCGACGACGCGGACACCACGCAGACAGCCTGCCGGTATCAGCGCGGTGCGGGCACGCAGGCGGCGGCGCAGGTCGTCCTGGACCGCGACCACGGGGCGTGAATCGACGACGATGACCTCGGCGAAGCGGCCTTCACGGATCAGACGGTGGATCTGCAGGTGCAGATGGTGCTGGTAGTCGCCGTATGGCGGGGTGACGGACTCCTCGTGGGACAGCGCTCGGGCCGTGCCGATCACCGGGTCCTCATGGTGGAGCAGCAGCATGCCGTACTCTCCGGCCTCTGCGGCCCTCAGGTCCCGGGCGTACGGCTCCAGCAGTGCACGGGCACGGTCAGCCGCGTCCTCGCACGACAGCCCTTCGCGCACCGCTACGGTGGAGGCCACGGACGCCTCCAGCATCGGGATGCCCCGATCCATCAGCCGTACCCCCGCGCCTTGGACGCAGTGCCGCGACCGCTGCAGGTAGGAGGCGGCCAACACGTCGGTGATCTCCTCGACACAGCCGTCGTAGAACCACCAGCCGCTCATGCCGCCCTGCTTGATCGCCTCCCAGCGGTCATCGTGCGCGTCCAACGGCCCGGTCGCCACGGCGCCGGAGCCGATCCGGCGGGCCAAGATGCCAAGCTGCTTGGTCTTGCCCGTGTTGTCCGCGCCGCTCAGCGCAATGGTCAGCACGTCGTCGCCCACTCTGAGCCTCCGAACTGGTCTCTCCCGACCCGGTACCGGACTGGCCCGGGGAGGTGAGTACACCCAACGGCCGCCACGGGAACCAGCGTTCGAAGGTCATGCGGGGGTCATGCAGCTGCCGCGTTCCGCTCCCCGCCGAGACCGTCGAGTGCTGAGATAGAGAGGTGGACGCGTTCCCCCAGCACCCGCTCGCCCTCGCCCGGTCCCTTCACGGCCTGTCCCAAAACGGTCTCGCCGAAGGGATCAAGGAAGCAGCGCGCCGCCGCGACCGCAGAGCCGGAACGACCAAACAGCAGGTATCCGTGTGGGAACGCCCCGGGGCCCGAGCGCCTGACCCCTGGTACCAACTGCTGATCGCCGATGTCTTCGGCATCGACTCCGACCTTGTCACCCCGCTCGGTTGGCCGTACTGGCTGCCCGGCAACGAGGCGCCCGTCCCCCTGGGCACAGGAGCGACGGTCACCGCCCTCAGAGAGGCCCAACGCCGCACCATGCTCAACCGTCGCACCCTCCTCGGACTCGCCCCCGCCACACTCGCGGCCCTCGCACAGCAATGGGCCACCCTCGACCCCGCCCTGGCCGCCTCAGCCGCCAACGGCCAGACCGTCGCTCCAGAGTTCGTCACCTGGCTGGAAACCAGCGTCCAGCACCTCACCACCATGGCCACCGCAGACCGCCAGCACACCGCCCAACTCCTCGACAGCTACTACGACACGGTCGTCGGCCTCCTCGAAAACGCCCGCTACGACGAAGCGACCGGCACCCGCCTCCACGTCCTGGCCTCCGCCCTCGGCCAGACGATCGGATGGCACCGCTTCGACCACGAACACCACACCGCCGCTGGCCACTACTGGAGCGCCGCCCTACACGCTGCCCACCAAGCCGGCGACACCGACCGCGGCGCCGGAGTCCTCGCCGACCTCGCCTACCAGAGCATCTGGCTCGGCCAGGCCGCCCCCGCCATCGATGTCCTCGACTACGCCCTCAAACGGACCCAGGACCCCACCGCCCGCTCCCTGCTCCACCTGCGCAAAGCCAGGGCCCTGGCCATGAACGGCGAACCCCGCGCCTGCCGACGCGCCCTCGACGCCGCTGAACACGCACTCAACACCGGCACCGCCACACCACCAGCATGGTGCTCTTGGATGAGCCCCGCCGATCTCGCCGTCGACTCCGGCCGTTGCCTCATCGACCTCGGCGAAACCCGGCCCGCCCTGAACCAGATCACCCAGGGCGTAGCCCTGCTGCCCATCTCCCGGAACAAGTCCCGGGTGGTATTCCTCGCCTACGAAGCCGAAAGCCTCTTGGACCAAAGCGAAATCGACCACAGCGCCTCCACCGCCCATGAGGCACTTACCCTCGCGCAGCAGATCGGCGCTTCCCGCTGTGTCCGCCAGATCAGCGACCTCGCACCCCGCTTCACGCCCCACCGCCAAGTCCCGGGCGTCGAACAGCTCCTCCACTCCGTACGCACGGCGGCATGACCGCGGTGCTGGAACGCCATCACGGTCATGCCCGCAGGAACAGCCCGCCCTGCGACCAGTACAGGTGGCACTGAAGCCCACTGCCTTCATTGTGGAACACGCTTTGCGTTCGCGGCCTGCCAATTCGGCATGACTCGTTGCTCGTACAGGCGGACCGAGGGGCGCGTTCGGCTTGTCGGCACAGGTCATCGTCCAGCGTTGACGCGTTCATCGCGGCGATTTCCTTCGACGAGAATCGTGCAGGCTCATGCCGTGTTCCACGGGCGGTGGGGTTTGCGGGTTCAGTTACGCAGTTCCCAGGGGAAGGACGGCGGGAAGCTGACGTAGATCATGCGGGTCTGAATCGGCCTGTTCCCACAGGTCAGTGCGTTGGCGGAGGCAGGGAGGCGTCGGAGTCGGCCAGAAGCCGGTCGAAGAATGCACTCACGGCGTCCTCGGCTCCTGACCGCATGAGCTCGTAGCCGCCGAACCGGTAGACCTCGTAGCCCTTGAGCCGCAAGGCGCGATCCTCCGCGACCATGACGGAGTAGAGGTCCGGCGCCGCCGTCCATGACTCCTGCCCCGCAAGGGAGGCTTGCTGACGGGCGTAGTGGTGCCTTCCGTCGACCTCGATGACGATCCGGACGCGGTTTGGGAGTAGGAGCAGGAAGTCCATGCGCTCGCGGTTCAACGGCCCTTGCCCGCCCCGCTCGCGCCGCGTGTAGGGGTCGTAGTGCAGGTGCACTTCCGGGATGAGTGCCGGCTGGTCAATGCCGTCCGGCCGCCCGTAGCGGGAGCAATAGGTGATGAACAGCTTCTGGGCGGGCGGCGAGGTGACAGGAACGGCGGCGAAGAGGCGTTTGTAGAGGGTGCGGCCTAGAGCGGCCGGATCACTCGCATCCACCTCACCTGCGGTGTCGGCGAAGGCGCTGGTGGTCGGCCACCAGTCGAGCATGTGCCGCCAGGTCAGGCCCTGGCTGGTGAGGGGCCGGTCGTAGAAGAGCCAGTGCTCGGCGTTCGCGGTGATCTCCAGGTAGTTACCTACCGAGTCGTCGAGCACCATCTCCGGCTTGGGTCCGGTCCCGGCGAAGATGAGGTTGCGGAACTCTCCGGAGGTGCCGCGGGGGCCCAGCTGGGCGAGTTCCTCCTCCAGCCGTTCGCTGCCGAGTTGTTCGACGATTTTCCGGGCCAGGTCTACCAGCTCGGCGAGTCCGTGGTTCTCCAGGAGGGCCCGAACGTATTTGGCTTTGCCGCCGCCGTTCCAGTTTCTAGGGTCCGGGGCGTCGAGGCCGAGGCGGCGGCAAAACCCAGGCAGTTCGTGCCAGGTGGCAGCGCTCTCCAGCACGTCGGTGATCGCGCTGCGTAGCTGTTCCGGCCGGAGCGGGGAGTTCATCGGCTCGCCTCGAAGGGTATCGGGACGCCCGCCGTCGCGCGGGAGGCATTCACGACCTTCGACAAGCTCAACTCCTCGTCTCCTCCGCAACGTTGGGGCATGTGCGATCGATGTCCCGCCTGTTGTTACCCAGGGGGCATTCTGCCTAAGCGGGCGGGATGGTGGCGCGGATCCGCACCGTCGGACTCCGGGGCCCTCGCGGGCCGTCGGCACGGCGCGCAGTGACGAGCCCTTGGCGACCTGTGTGCGCTGACGCTCGATCTCATCGTGCTGGGCGGCCAGCCGGGAGATCGCCAGAACTTTGAACTCGTTCAGTTGGGGCGGCTGTTCATCGCGGGTGACGATCCGCTTCTTCAGCTCGTCGACCTGCTGTTCGAACCGGTCGACCTGGGCGTCCCGCGGGTCGACGGTCGCTCCAGCGTCCCGGAGTTCGCCCAGTCGGTGGATCAACTCTTCGGCGAGGTGCTGGTAGGGCCCGGACCTGGAGGTGCCGTCGCGGTTGTTCTTGGGGTAGAAGCCGGTGCTGGTGACGCCGGCCGTGGCGGCGAGGGCTTTCAGGTCGGCTCTGCCGCCGGGCGGGAGGTCGCCGGGCAGGATGCGCTCCATGGCGCGCGCATCGCCGCCTCGTTACGGGCCTTGTCCGTCTCGGTCAGCCGGGCCCCGCTCAGTTCCTCCCATCCGATGCAGCGGCGGCGTCGATCGCGGCGACGACCCGCAGGGTGCGCTCGTGTTCGGGCATCAGTCGCTGCTTCTCGCCCTTGGCGATTGACGGCGGGGGCTGGCGTGATGGCGTCGATACTCTGGGCCTGTCCGGCCCAGACGGGGCGATGGCAAGGGTGGTGCGTGGCTTGCGGACAGCGAGCTGTGCCGCACATCCCCACCAGCGGCTTCTTCGCCTCAGGGGTGCCGGCCAGCCGCTGGCACAGGGCCTTGGCCGGGTCGCGGAACCAGCAGAAGTTCGCCAGCACGACATGGAGGGTCCCCGCGAGCTTGCGCAGCAGGTTCTCCAGTGCCGGTCGTCGTGGAGGATCTTCGGATTGGTGCGGGCGGCATCCGCCAGAGCGGTGCCGATGTGGGCGAATGGGTCGATGAGGTCGTGGGCGCCGGGCCTCGTGGAATGCCCTTACGGTCAGTTCCAGATGCTCCGCTTCCTCCGAAGCCTCGACCTCCGCGTGGGTTGGTCATGAAGTGCTGTGTCTCAGACAGCGGCCGAGGTCTTGTCCACGGCTGCGGTGGTGAGGGATGCGGGTGGGAGCGGTCATGGAGGTGGTCTTCCTGCCCTGGGCGGTGAGGGAATCAAGGGGTAGGAATCAGGCCCAGCCGAGTTCTGTGTAGGGGCGTCCGTGCTGGATACCGTCGATGGCGGCCCGGGCGTAGGCGACGGTGGGCTCGGGGAGGGTGTCGGCGGGCCACCAGCTCCAGCTGACGCACTTGTCCGGCTCCAGGACCTGAGGTTCGCCCTGCCATGTTCGGGCCCGGAAGACCAGCTGGAGGCGAGGCTGCGCGCCGGGAGTGTCGACGAGGTGGACGGCGTGCACGAGTGCGACGTCCTCAGCCTTGATCACCAACCCGGCCTCCTCCCAAGCCTCCCGGATCAGGCAGGCGATGGCGGATTCCCGTTCGCAGTGACCGGCCAGGAAATGGTGCTCCAGGGGCGCGTAGGCTGAGTCGGGATGCCGCAACCCGAGCAGGATCTCGCCGTCCCGTTCCAGGTACAGATGGACGCCGATAACGTTCGGCACCGTCTTTGTGCCAGCATCGCGTACGCGCAGCACCGGCAACTGGCCGACGGCACTGTCGCCAGCGCGCGGGCCGTCCTGGTGGTGGTGGATGACGGCGGTGGTCTTGGGGTCCATGGTCAGATATGGGATCTGGTTGGGATCGGTCCAGCGCAGCATGATCCCCTCGGTTAGGGACAGCCGGGCGGGGTCGCCGTTCCACTTCCCGGTGTACACCTGGATCCGGCTGGTGGGCCCGCCGTCGGCGTCGGTGTTCTCGATGACCGCGAGTGGGACGAGGTCGGGGATGTGCAGGCTGGCCTCTTCCATCAGTTCGCGGGCGATCGTGTCGTCGAGGCTTTCGCCGGGTTCGGGATGGCCTCCGAGCAGGGACCACTGTCCGGCGCTG
The DNA here is from genome assembly GCF_052543295.1 of Streptomyces sp. SAS_270. Lineage (NCBI taxonomy): Bacteria > Bacillati > Actinomycetota > Actinomycetes > Kitasatosporales > Streptomycetaceae > Streptomyces > Streptomyces sp. SAS_270. Next base: position 10,262 of record NZ_JBMNDS010000119.1, on the reverse strand, counting down.
CAGATGTTCTTGTTGGCGTCCCGCAGATGCAGCAGGTAGTGGCCGTCCTCGTTGACGAGCAGCGCCGCCGTGGTCGTGGTTTGAGCTGGTGCGGTCACGGGATCCTCCATCTGTACGGCGGGTAACTGGTGGGGTCGTCGCGCCCCGGGGCCGGGGTGCGACGACGGTTGTAATTGAGTCAGCGGTCGGTGGATAGGGCCAGAAGTTCGGCGAATAGACCACCGCCGTGGGCGAGTTCGTCGTACGTCCCGTGTTCGGCGATCCGGCCGTGTTTCATCACGATGATCCGGTCGGCGATCTTGGTATTGACCAGCTGGTGGGTCACCACGATCGTGATCCGGCCTGCAGCGATGGTCTTGATCTCTTCCAGGATGGCGTGCTCGCCGCGGGCGTCCATCTGGCTGGTCGGCTCGTCCAGGATCAGCAGGCTTGACCTGCGATACAGGGCCCGCGCGCACGCTAGACGCTGCCACTGCCCGCCGGAGAGTTCCGTCCCGCCCCACAGCTCCCGGGCCAATAGCGTGTCCAGGCCGTCGCGGAGTTCCTCGACGGCGTCCCGCAGCCCGACCTCCTCCAGGGCCCGCCACACCAGGTCGTCGCCCGCTTCGCGGGGCTGGCCGAGGGTGACGTTGTCGCGGACGGACAGGGGCCACTGGGCGAAGTTTTGCGGCACCAGCCCGGACAGGTCCCACAGGCTGTCGGGGTCGAGGTCGGCGACGTCGCGTCCGTTCCAGGAGACGCTGCCCTTGTCGGCCAGGAAGATGGCGGCGAGCAGCCGGGTGAGAGTGGACTTCCCCGAGCCGTTCTCGCCGACCACGGCGAGGATTTCGCCGCTGCGCACCGCCAGCGACACTTCCGCCACGGCCGGGGCGTCCTTGCCCGGATACCGGTAGACGGCCTCGTCGAGGCGGATCTCTTCCACCGGCTGTCTCGGTGTGAACTCGCCTCGGTCTGGAGCGCGTTCGGTGGCGTAGTCGAGGAATCCGCCCATGTCCGCGAGATAGAGGGACGTGTGGAACATGGCTGCGCCGTAGATGACGAGCTGGCTGAGGGCGGCGAGCGCGGTCTGCACCGCGACGACCGCAGTCGCGGCGATCGACGGCTCGATCCGCCCACTGGCCGCCAGCCAGGCCAGACCCGCCCAGGTGGCGACGAGGAAGATGCCGCCAATCGCCGAACTGACCAGCACGATCCGCAGCATCTTCGGCGCCGCGGCGAGGGTGCGCGCGTCGATCCGCTCAGAGATCGACCGGTACCAGAACACCAGATACGAGGTCATGCCGTTGGCACGGATCTCGTCGGTGAACTTCACGCTGGTCGCCCAGCCGCGCAGGTTCTGCCGAACATTGCGGTCGCCCACGTTGGCGTAGTGGGTCTCGTAGCTGACACGGGCATGCAGGACGGCGCCCACGCCGGCGGGGACGACGGCGAGCAGCAACAGCGGCAGCAACAGCGGGTGCAGCACCGACAGCACCCCGCTCGCGCTGACCATACGGACGACAGCGGCGGTGAACCGGGTAGCGTCCTGCACCATCACGTGGCTGCGGACCACCCCCATCTCCGCCGCCTCTTGCCGGTCCGCGCAGCCGCCCTCCGCCCGCGCAGCGGCCTCCATCCGGCACACCGCCGCCACCAGGGCGCAGTCGGACTCGGTCGTCAACCGTGGGGTGATCCGGCCGTCCGCGTATGAGGACAGCGCGGTCGCCACCCGTCCTGCCGCTGACGCGCAGGTGATGACCAGCAGGGCCGGCAGCGCCTGGTGGAGCCGGTCGGCCACCTCGCCGTCGGCCAGGATCCAGCGCATCGCACGGGATGTGGCGGTGAGCAGAACGGCGGCACTGACCCCGATGGCCAGCTGGCAACCCGCCAGCAGCAGCACGGCCCGTCGGTCGATGTCCCACGCCATCCGTGCGGTCTGAGCCAGCACCGACGGAAGCCGCCGGCACATCTGCGCAAACGTCGCGTCCGTCAGTGGGTTCTTGGCGTGCCGGCCGCTGTAGCGCAGCTCGGCAGGCGGTGGAGGGGGCAACCGGCGCGGTGCTGCAGTATCAGGCGCCGGAGAGGTGGGCTCGGCGCTCACCGGTCACCTCCCCTCGCCCTGTCCGTAAACCGGGAGGCAGACCCAAACGGCCGTGAGGCCGTCGGGTGTTCATTCGGGGCAGCCTGAACGACAGGCAACTGGGCACCTCCAGCGCCAACTTGGGGGATGGCTGATGATGACCGGAACAACGACGTGATGTCCGTCTTCGAACGCACGTTTTGAGTCGTATCCCCAGCCGCCCAATCTCGCGGTTGGCATGCTCGTGGCCGTTGATTCAGGCGAGTCCACCGCATAGCGGTGGTGGCCGAAACGCCGAGGGCCGATACGGATGGGGCCGATGAGGTGGGTGGGACGAGGGCTGGTTCGGTTCGCGATCGAACTCGGAGCGGCTTGATCAGCATGGCGGCCGACCAGTTAGGCATTGGCCCTTCTTATCGCTGCCGCAGTCGCGCTCGAAGTTGCATCTGGCGATCTTGATGTGTCGAGGTGGTGTCATGGCCTTTCCAGAGGGTGCTGATGATGTTGTGCGGTGCGTTTGGGTACCGCCGTGGCACTTGGCGGTCCGGCATGAGAGCGGTCCTGCGGCAAGCCGGGGCTTCACGGTGTGGCCGCGAAGCCTGAGGAGATCTCCGTGGCTTGGTCGTGGCCGGTATGGCAGAGAGCGGTCTCAGCCAGCCCCGGCTCGAGCCACGCCTTTCTTCGATGATGTGAGCGCCGTCGGTGCGGCCGCACAGGTCGAAAGCGCCGATTGGCACCACGTGCAGACCGTTACCTCGGTTGGTCCGGGTGAGGTTCTTTGCTGCCGCGGTGCCTGGTGGCGGCTGCCTGTGTGCGTCGACGCGAGATGCCCTGCGCTCGCTCCAGCCAGCGCAGCAGTTCCTGCAACTGGCTGACCAGCACCAGCAGGTGTTCGTACGCGAGGTCCGCCCGCGGCCGGGAGTTGGAGCGGGCCTCGGTCCGCTCAATCAGTTCGCGGAGTTCGGAGCGTTCCTTGTCGCCGAGCGCTGCGGTGAGGGTGCGGGCGTGCGGGATCAGGGTGGGGGCGAGCTCCTTCAGTGTGGTGAGAGTGTCGGCGACGGCACGTGGGGCGGAGACGATGCCCCGGTTCGCGATGCTGTCCAGCTCCCGCCGCGCCTCGACCAACAGCGCGGACACATCCGTGTCGGCCGTACGTACGGCGGGAGTTGTGCTCGTCATGGAGGTGCTCCGTGTCGGTTGAGGAGGGAGTGGGGAAGGGAAGGTCGTGGCGGGTGATCTGCTTCACGGTCAGCCGCGCTGTCGGCAGGCTCCACACGACGGGTGGAGCTTGGACCAGGCGGCAGGTTCTGGAGACAGGCAGGCCGTCGGGATTCCCCGCAGCTCGCTGTGGTGTTTGAGGGCGCAGGTGCCTGGAAGTTAGGCGGCTGTGCTGGTGGGGAGGAAGAGCGAGGTCTTGGCGGCGAGTCGTTCGGACCACTGGATGAGAGGAGCGCCCAGTTCGGTTTCGGCGAGGCGTTGGCGCTGGACCTCGCCAGTTCCGGCGGGCGAGTAGGTGTGCTGGACGTCCCGCCAGAGCCGCTGGAGGGGGTAGTCCGTTCGTAGGGCGTGGGCGCCGTGCAGTTCCATGGCGTCCTGACCGGATTCGACGGCCCATTTGTGGTTGAGGTACTTGGAGTTGATGAGTTCGCCGTCGCAACTCTGGCCGTGATCGAGCATGCGCACGGCCTGGTGGGCGAGTTCGCGGCAGGCCATCAGCCGGGACTTCATGGCACCGATCCGGTCACGGAGGACGGGAAGGTCGGCGAGGGTGCCGTTGTAGCGGCGGCGTCCCTCAAGGAAGCTGGCGGCGCATTCCATGATCGCTTCGTGGACGCCGAGGGATACCGCGGCGAGGTTGGGCCGGCCGTAGAGGATGCTGCTGCTGTAGGCGATGTCTTTGCCGTCGCCTACTTCGCCGATCACGTTGGCTTCAGGTATTCGTACGCTGTCGAAGGTGAGTTTGCCGAAGCTGAAGCCGTGGAGGCCGAGGGTGGGCCGGTGCGGTTCGACAGTCAGTCCGTCGCGGTCGTGTTCGACGAGGAAGGCGGTCAGGGCGCGGGAGCCGGCCTTCTCGGCGGAGGCGGTGCGGACCACGACGCAGTGGACATGGGCGATGTGGCTGTTGCCGATGTGAATCTTGCTACCGTCGATGATCCAGTCGGTGCCGTCGCGGCGGGCGGTCGTCTCCATGCCGAGCACATGGCTGCCGGTCTCCTCTTCGGTCACCGCGATCGACAGCAGCGTGTCCCCGGAGGCGACCTGGGGCAGCAACAGGGCCTTCTGCTCGTCGCTGCCGAAGTGGATGATCATCGATACGGGCAGCTGGCTCGCCTGCAGAATGGTACCGGCCGCGCCTGAGGCTCGCGCCATGCTCTGGATCATGAGGGTCTTGGCGAGATGTCCCGCGTGCATGCCGCCGTACTGGGGGCGGGGGATCGTGGCGCCGAACCAGCCCTGCTCGGCCATGAGCAGGGCCAGGTCGTGTTCCACGGCGTGAGGAGAGGACTCCATGCGCTGGACTCGGGGGGTGACTTCCGCGGCGGCGAACTCGTCGAAGTGCTGGACCAGGGCTTCGTAGTCGGGCGTGAGATCCGGAGTCGTTGACGACATCGTGGGCATGTTGTCTCCCCCTCGGGGTGGTGGTCGCGGGTGATGCGGCCGGGCGCACGGGTGCTGCTACTGCGGCTGGGTACGCAGGGGGAGGGCGTCCATGAGGAGGCCCCCGAGGTGCCCGACGAGCTGCCAGTACTCGCGGGCTGTGGAACGCGGCTGGGGTTCGGGGCTGATGAAGCAGACGGTGCCCCGCGCCTTGTTGGTGTGCTCGTCGATGAGGGGCGCGCCGGCGTAGAAACGAACGCCGAACTCGTCGATCACCGGGTTGCTGGCGAACTCGGCGTAGGCGAGGGTGTCGTGCAGGACGAACGGCTGGCCTAGCGTGGCGACGTGGGGGCAGAACCCGTGGGTGTACGGCATGCTGCGGCCGAGCAGGGGAAGGTCGCTGCCGGTGGGGTTGGCCACGCCGACGAACACCTGCTCGCGCTCGCCGAACAGGTTGACGATGCCGTAGGGGGTGCGGGCCGCATCCGCCACCGTCTGGGCGAAGGCGTCGAGCGCGCCGATGGGAGGAGCGGCCGGGTCGAAGCCAGCCGGCAACTGCGCCTGCCAGTCGGGGAGCTGGCTCTGGGCGAGCAGGGCGGACGGCTGGCCGGCTCTGGGGCCGGAGGTGTCGTTCACAGGGGGGCTCCTTGGAGTACGTGCATGCGATTGCGTTGGCGGAAGAGTGCGTGTTCGACGAGGTGGAACAGCACGTCGGCCACGGACGCGGTGCTGCGGGCGTCGCAGAGCAAGACCGGCACCCCGTCGGATAGTTTGAGGGCGGCGCGGACTTCGTCCGGGGTATAGCGGTGGGCGCCGTCGAATTCGTTGACCGCGACCAGGAAGGGCGTGCCGCGTTCCTCGAAGTAGTCGACCGCGGGCCAGCAGTCCTCCAGTCTCCGGGTGTCGGCCAGGACGACCGCGGCGGTTGCTCCCCGGGTGAGCTCGTCCCACATGAAGAAGAAGCGGTCCTGTCCGGGAGTGCCGAACAGCAGCAGGACCACGTTCGCCGGTGGGGGGAAGGTGCGGCGGCCGAAGTCCATGGCGACCGTGGTTGCCGTTTTGTCGGCCAGGAGGGAAAGGTCGTCGACGTCCTCGGAGGCCGAGGTCATCAGCGCCTCCGTGCGCAGCGGCGTAATTTCCGAGACGGCCGCGACGAACGTCGTCTTGCCGACGCCGAACCCTCCTGCCACGACGACCTTCGCCGCGGCGAGAGTGCTAGCACGAAGGGGCAGCGGCAGGTTCGACGGCGAGGTTGCGGAGTCCCTCAAGGACGGCCTCCAGAAGTGAGATCTCGGCGGGGGCGCCGGGTCTTGACGCAACGGTGATCAGTGCACCGGCGTCGATGAGCCGGGACAGGATGACTTTGGTGATCTGCAGGGGGACCTCGATCAGGGCGGCGATCTCGGCGACCGTTGTCGGCTGTCCCCGGCACACCTCGATGGCACGCTGGGTTTCCGGTCCGAGCGTGATGGCCACCCCGACGTCCTCGGCCACCAGCATCGTCTGCACTTCCAGCGGATGGCTGGGCGTTGTCTGGCCGTCGGTCAGGACGTAAAGGCCGGGAACCTCGGCGTCCTCGCAGGTCCATGCCGGACCGCCGAAGTCCTCCATATCACTGGCCGGCACCGGGTTGAGCTCCGTTGACACGTGCCGGCGTGCTCAGCCGTTCCCCCATCCGCCTGATGGTCTGCACCATCTCGTAGGCGACGGCGCCCTCGTCCGCCTCTCCCGTGGTCCACGTCCCCAGGACGCTTTCAACGAGTGCCGGATCCCGTCCGGCACTGAGCGACACCTCCGCCGGCACGCCGCGTCCGGAGCGCATCACGATCGCGGAGAACGTCTTGTGCTTCATCAGGACCTGCTCCAGGTCCCGGCCCGTGCTGCCGTTGAGCTCGGCGACACCGTGCGCCACGCCGTGCAACCCGGAGATCACCGCGGCCATCCGGTCGGCCTTGGTCTCCGCTTCCTTCTCGTCGCTGTCCAAGCCCGCGTAGGCCAGCACCAGGCCGTCCCGCGAGGCCAGCACCGCCCCCACCACATGGGGCAGGCTGACCAGCGGCTCGAACAGCCAGCCCAGGACCTGCCCAGGCCGCCTTGTGCTCGTCTCGTCGGTCATCGAAAATCTCCGTATCTCCGTACCGGGTACGGTCGGCGCCACGGCGAACCGGGCGCGGTGCGTGGGGGATTGAGGTAGCGCTTCTCTAGCCCGTGGGCGAGTCCGGCTCTGCTATGAACTGCTGTGTGACGGCGGTTTGCCAGTCCTGCTCCGCACGGCGGGTGGCGCCAGTGATGTTGGACACGAAGTCCGCTTGGGGCGGGACGGGCGGGTCCTCGCGTGGCTCACCGACGGCGGGTTCTTGGCGGGGCTCCTGCTGTTTGGGGCGTTGGGGAAGCTCTGGCCTCGTGCCGGGTGGGGTGCTGGGTGTCGCCGAGGCCATGTGGGCAGATGGGACAGCGGCTCTTTCCGACGCGCGCACCGGAGCCTGCTGGGGCACCGCAGGAGCCGAGTCCCCCGCTACCGCGATGCCCAGGCGAGGCCCGCTCACGGCCCGCGGCCTTGGGCCGCCGCGGGCTGCGCCGGCGGCGGACGACGCCGGGACGCTTCCGGTCCGGCTTCCAGACACCGCCGCCCGGTCCGGCCCGATCTCGCCCGGCTTTTCCAGCAGGCTCCAGGGCACCACGACGAGGGCTGTCGTACCGCCGGTTATGTTCCTGCGCAGCTCGACCTTGATGCCGTACCGGCGGGCGAGCTTCGCGACCACCAGCAGCCCGACCTGACGCTGCCTGAGCCGCTCGGACAGGTCCGAAGCCTGCGGATCGGCCAGCAGGCGGTTGGACTCGCTCAGCACATCGTCGTTGAAGCCCCAGCCCCGATCCTCGATCTCCACCGCCAGCCCGGCGCCTACCGGTTCGACCCGCATGAACACCTTCGTCTCGGGCGGCGAGCACAGCGTCGCGTTCTCGGCCAGCTCGGACAGAATCTGGATCACGTCAGGGCCTGCAACACCAGGAACCTGCGCGACCACCTGGGGCAGAGGGATACGCACCCGCGCGTACTTCTCGATCTCTCCGGCGGCCCCGCGCAACACGTCCAGTACCGGGACCGGCTGCGCTACCTGTCGCGACTTCGTACCACCCAGCACCGCCAGGCGACCCGCCGACCGACGGATGCGCCTGAGCAGGTTGGCCAGATCGAACAGGGTGTGCAGCTCGTCGGGATCCGACACGTGCTTCGTTCGTTCCGTCACGATGCCCAGGGAGCGCACGACGAGCGTCTGAAGGCCCCCCGCGAGGTAGACGAGCGTCGACGCCAGCTCGACCTGCCTCCGGTTCACCACCGCCATCCACGCCGCTCCGTTCGCCCCGATCAGCAAAGCCTCCAACTCGCGCCACGGATCGTTCGACGGTTCGACCGGCATCTTCGAGCCGAAGCCGGGAAACTCGGGCTGTTCACCGCGATCGAGCTGCTCCAGCAACACGCTGATGCTCTTCCGGCCGTCCTCGGCCAGGGACTTGTACCGGCGAAGCCAGCCGTGGACACGGTCGTCGTAGCTGGAGCGCTGCCGGTGCAGCTTGCCCGCCATTCTGATGGCCAGGCGGTCGATGACGACGATCACGCCGCCGCAGCCCAGCGCGGCTGCGGACACCAGCCATCCCGCAGGAATGCCACCGCGTGCGTGGGCTGCCCACGCCGAGGACAGCACCACCACAGTGAGTACGGGGCCGAGCACCATCAGCCGCAGCCGAACTCGCAACCCCTTCTCAGTGTTGAGGGGCTCAGCCCCGCGTCCACGCCGTCGGTGACTTTTTGGATGCGGGCATGACAGATCAGGCATGGGTGACCTCGCGGAACGTGGCCTTGACGGGGAGGGACGGGTGGCCGGCAGCGGCCCGGGGACGGGAACAGCGGCGACCAAGCCAGGGTTCGGGCGGGAGTGGCCGCCGGGGCACGCGCACCAGACCGCAGCCGACGGGGGAGACGGCGTACGGTCCGGGCCCACGAGGGCGCCCCGACGGCCGGTCTATATGCGGATCTCGCTGATCGTCTCGGCCACACTCTGCACGACGCGGCTGATGGACGGAGCGAGCGAGCTGCCGTGGAGATACAAGCTGAGGAGCACGGCCGCCATTGCGTGGCCGGCCTTGCGGCCGCCTTTCCGGTTCAGCAGCCACACCGTGACGGCCAGCACAACACCCAGGGGGACAGTGACGCTCACGGAATTGGTTTTCTGCTGGGCGAGTGCGTCCGGGAGGCCCCGCGTTGCCAATCGGGTCGGCGGCAATACCTCGCGCGGCTGCGGGACTTGAAGCGTCGGCGCGCGCGAAGGATGGCGCACCTGCGCAGATGGTGACCGCATTGGTCCGTGCGCGGCCGAGATGGGCCGTCATGCCGGCTAAGGCGGGAAACGGGGTAGGCACGATGTCCTCCGGGGGCGCAGACTTGTCGTCTCGCGTCATGTCCGCGACGCCCGGGTGACCGTTTCCGGCCTTCGTTGATTTTACAGGTAAACCAGGGAAGTAATCGACGTTCTCAGGCCATACGCCTGTGAAAAATTCGTGGTGTACAAGGGTGTTGGCGCCCAGATCGGGAAATACCGCTGCGTGGCATGCTCGGTTCGATCGCGGCTAGGAAGGGTGCCGGCAAACGAGGTGTTGCATAACTGCCGTCGTGCTCACCTCCACGGCATCGAGGAGATCCCGTTCCACCTTGTGCGGCATTGCGCCGCATCCCAGCCCAGCGGAGGCGACGGCCTCGGTCAGCCTGCGCTCTTCTGCTGCGGTCATCTCTCTGGAACAGGCGGCGTGCGAGAGGACGTCTCGCGCGACGTACCCGTCTTTGACACGCACCGTGTCGTTCAAGAGTCGACGGGCGACCTCGGCCTGACTGGAATGCGGGGAGAGGTCGAGGACGGTCAGCCCAACGCGTGTGCGGAAGACGGCCAGTTCGGGGCCGGTATCGAGGCTCAGGTACTCCGCTGTCATCTTCTCGCCCGCGTCTTCCGACGCCCTTTCGCCGACTATGAGGCAGAGCACCGTAAGACACGCCGCAACGGGGTGTTCCCAGGCTTCGGTTAGCGTGCTCTCGTCGATGATCCGTCGTGCCGGGGCGGGGTCTCCATTGAGGCAGCGCGTCACGATTTCCACCTGGCGGCCGTCGAGGAGGCGACGGCCAATTCCTTTGTGCTGCGCAGCATGCGCCCGTGCGCGGTCCCATTGATTGGCTGCGACGAGCGCACGCGTTCCATCGCCCAGCAGCACCGTCCACAGCCACTGGCACACGGTCTGGTGATCCTCTGCTGTGGCCGTGAGATTCCGGAACGATACGGGGCGATCCTCAAAGACCAGATCAGTCTTGCTCCTTACCGCTCGGTTCAGGGTGTCGAGCAGTCGGTAGGCACGTTCCCCTTCGCCGTCGCGGATGTGCAGACGGGCAAGGTTGACGAGGGGTTCCAGGGCGTACCGCGCTTCCTGCGCGCCCAACGGCTGGGCGCGCAGGAAGATCTCGGCGTGGCGCCAGCACAGCCTGCGTGCCAGGCTCGGAAGACCGCAGTCACTGGCGATCAGGGCCGACTTGTTCATCGCGGTGGCCGCCTGGCTGAGACCG
>NZ_JBMNDS010000118.1:0-25222 GCF_052543295.1 Streptomyces sp. SAS_270 | reverse complement strand
CGTTGACCTCGGCACTCAACGGACCCAGAACCTGAATCCTCACACCATCCCCCAAACAGTCGTCGAGCCCTCGCACGTTCCCTTCCATGGCCAAAAACCTGCGCCACCCCAACACGCTAGCCCCGCCCACCCCCCACCAACGCCTCCTTCGACCCACCCTCAAGCAGACCTCCAACTGCCCATCTCCACCAAGGAATTGGCGCCCTCCAGAGCTCCTCGACACCTCCTCCAACCGAACCCCTGATTCCGCCTGCCCTCCACCTCACACCGCCCCTCGATACTCGCCCCGCACCCCCGGTGAGCCAGCCCCTTGCCGACCGCACACCAGTCCCCATCCCGTCAAGACCCGCCCCACCCTCACCCCCAACCACTCATTACCCCAAATCACCATAAAAGGAGCCGACTCTATCCCGTCCTGCCCCGACCCCCACGCCACCCCAACTGGCCGAACCCACACCCCCATGAGCCGACCCAACTTGGTGGAGCCCCTGAAGCCAGGCGCGGCCGGAACTTATCCGACCGGTCACTAGTTTTTACGTTGCTGTAGAAATGGACCGGCATCGGACCGCCGACGTGGCGCTCCGGCCCTCCACCGAACGTATGGAGTTCTCATGGCCCTGTGGGACCGCATCAAGGAGTCCGCGTCGACGATGCAGACCCAGCTCGTGGCGAAGAAGAACGACCTCAAGAGTGGGGCCTTCCGTGACGCGAGCATGGCGATGTGCGCGCTCGTCGCAGCGGCGGACGGGTCGATCGACCCGTCCGAGCGGCAGCGCGTGGCCCAGCTCATCGCCACCAATGAGGTCCTGCAGAACTTCGACGCCGCCGACCTGCAGCGCCGCTTCGACGACAACCTGAACAAGCTGACGGCCGACTTCGCCCTCGGCAAGGTCAGCGTCCTCCAGGAGATCGCCAAGGCGAAGAAGAAGCCCGCCGAGGCGCGCGCGGTCATCCAGATCGGCATCGTCATCGGCGGCGCCGACGGTGACTTCGACAAGACCGAGCAGGCCATCGTGCGCGAGGCTTGCTTCACTCTCGACCTGCCGCCGCACGAGTTCGACCTCTGACCGACAGCGGATCAACAGCCGTACCCTGCCGGGCCGGTGCCCGCTGAGGCAACGGCCCGGCATCTTGCTCCGCGGTTCGGCCGCCGGGCCGGCTTCGGCGCGCTCCGGGCGGGGCCGGGCAGAGCTTCGCGAACTTCAAAGTCCAAACCGGTGTCGGACACGCGATGCCCGTGAGGTGTCAGTCCGTGCGCTCCACCCCGGGGCGCCCGAGCAGTTCCCGCACGAGGCGCTCGTCGTCCGGTTCGAGGGAAGTGACAAAGCTGGCCAGCACCGCGTTGCGGTCGCTTTCGCCGTCGAGCAGCTTGCGCATCCTGTGCGCGGCGAGTCCCGCTTGGTCCGACACCGGCGTCCAGACGAAGGACCTGCCCGCGCGCTCCCGGGTCACCGCACCCTTGGTCAACAGCCGGGTCAGGATCGTGATCACGGTCGTATAGGCGAGGTCACCGCCGAGGTGTTGCTGCACCCGGCCCGCGGTCGCCGGACCATCCGCCTCGCGCAGCGCCGACAGGACCAGCGATTCCAACTGGCCCTGTCCCCGGCGCGGGGGACGCTGTCCATGGCCCGTCACGCGCTGTCTCCCTTCTGCCGGCCGACACTTCACGAGAAGTCCATCGTAGAGACGCCCGCCGATGCCCCACTCCGTGCACGCGACGCGCGCCGCACCTCCAACCACTGGGCGTCCACAGGATCGTAGAAGACGGGTGCGAGCCCTCCTTGTGACCGGCTGCCGCCGACCATCGGACAACTCCCGCGGCCGAACAACCGCTTGACCGGACACGCGACAGGCTGCCCCGGGAACGACGGCCACGCCGAACACCCTTCCGAATCTTCTACAGTGTCGTAGATTTCCCGTACGGGTTCGCGCGGCGAGCTCGTTTCGGATGGATTTTCGATGAGGAGAGCAGCGTGGGAGTTTCCCTGTCCAAAGGCGGCAATGTCTCGCTCAGCAAGGAGGTGCCGGGCCTGAGCGCGGTCCTGATCGGCCTGGGCTGGGACGTACGGACCACGACGGGTACCGACTACGACCTCGATGCCTCCGCGCTGCTGCTCGACGCGTCGGGCAAGGTCCTGTCCGACCAGCACTTCATCTTCTACAACAACCTGAAGAGCCCGGACGGTTCGGTCGAGCACACCGGAGACAACCTCACCGGTGAGGGCGAGGGCGACGACGAGAGCGTCAAGGTGAATCTCGCGGCGGTGCCCGCCGAGATCGACAAAATCGTCTTCCCGGTCTCCATTCACGACGCCGCGAACCGCGGACAGAGCTTCGGCCAGGTCCGCAACGCCTTCATCCGCGTGGTGAACCAGGCCGGTGGCCAGGAGATCGCCCGCTACGACCTGTCCGAAGACGCGTCGACCGAGACCGCGATGGTCTTCGGCGAGCTCTACCGCAACGGCGCCGAATGGAAGTTCCGTGCTGTTGGCCAGGGTTACGCCTCCGGTCTCGCCGGTATCGCCTCCGACTTCGGCGTCAACGTCTGACGGAACCTGGCCGTAGGCCCTTTCGCCCGCCCATCGACCAAGCGTTCCCGTTGGGCGGGCACCGACCGCGTACGCCTGCCTCTCGCATCTCCGCCCCCATCCCCCTCCGGGCGGCTGCTCTCTCCGTCGATCGGCGCTCGCCGGGCGTGAGCCGTACGACAGCGGCGCCAGGACCCGTTTAAGCAGTCCGGAACTGGTGAGGCGGGAAAGATGTCCCACTGCCGCACCACAGCTGCACCTGCCGCAGCTACACCTGCCGCACCACGCACATGCGCCTGCGCATCCATATGCCCCGCGTCCTGCCTATGGAGGGCGCGGTGAGCGGCACCATGCGGCCCGCACAGCAGCGTGGGACGGCACCCCCGCAGACGCCCGCAGACGGCGTGGCAGCGCACCCGGCGACGCACCCGGCCCGCTCCGCGCCCGAGGGGGCAAAGCAGCGGGACGCCTTCTTCGACAACGCCAAGTACTTGGCGATCGTGCTCGTGGCAATGGGACATGCGTGGGAGCCGCTGCGCGGTGGCAGCAGGAGCGTCGCCGCGCTGTACATGGTCGTCTACGCCTTCCACATGCCGGCGTTCATCGTCATCTCCGGTTACTTCTCGCGCGGCTTCGACGCGAGCCCGCGGCAGATCAAACGTCTCGTGACCGGGGTTGCCGTCCCCTACGTGGTCTTCGAGGTGGCGTACACCCTCTTCACACGGTGGACCGACCGCACGCCCGACCGCCCGATCAGCCTGCTGGACCCGTTGTATCTGACCTGGTTCCTTGCGGCGCTGTTCATCTGGCGGCTGACCACGCCGCTGTGGAGGCTCGTGCGCAGGCCGTTGGTCCTCGCGCTCGCGGTGGCGATGCTGGCCACCCTGTCACCGTCCATCGGCAACGTCCTGGACCTCCAGCGCGTGCTGCAGTTCCTGCCCTATTTCGTGGTCGGCCTGTGCCTCAGGCCGGAGCATTTCCAGCTCGTACGTCGCTCCGAGGTACGCGCGCTGTCCGTGCCTGTCTTTCTCGGCGCCCTCGCCATGGCGTACTGGGCGGTTCCCCGTATGAACGACGCCTGGTTCTTCCACCGTGACAGCGCCGAGGAACTCGCCGCGCCCGGTTGGTACGGGCCCGTGATGACGCTGGTGCTTTTCGGCTGCTCGATGGTCCTGGTCGCCTGTTTCCTCGCCTGGGTGCCCCGGCGCAGGATGTGGTTCACCGTGCTGGGTGCCGGCACTCTGTACGGCTACCTGCTGCACGGATTCGTCGTCCAGGGCGCGAACTTCGGGCACTGGTACGACCACGGCTGGGTCCACGGCCCGGTCGGCGCGATCGCCGTCACGCTTGCCGCCGGCGCGGTCGTGACCGTGCTGTGCACACCGCCCGTACGCCGCCTCTTCCAATGCACGATGGAACCGGAATTGAAGTGGGCGTTCAGGCGGGACGCGACGGACCTGCGGCGGCCTCTCTGACCCCGACCCGGAGCTTCCCGTCCGAGCTGATGTCAGCTCTGGCAGCCGCACCCGGACGCCGTCTTCGCCTCGGTGACCGTCAGAGCGGGGTCGGCGGAGGTCTCGCCGGAGGTGCAGCAGGCGTTGACCCCGCAGCACTCGTCGGCGGACTGCGCCGCTTCGAGGGGCGCGTCGGTGCTGGTCAGCGGCCTGGTGGCGCGAATGATGGCGGAGTGCATGCCGTCCGCGACAGCATGGGTCGGGATGATCTCGACGTCCGCGAAGCCGGCGGTTGCGAGTCCGGCCCGGTACTCGGCGAATGACAGGGCGCCTGCGATGCAGCCGACGTAGTCGCCGCGTTCGGCCCGCTGGTCTGGAGTGAGGCTGTCGTCGGCGACGACGTCGGAGACTCCGATGCGGCCGCCGGGCTTCAGGACGCGGAAGGCCTCGGTGAAGACGGCCGGCTTGTCGGTGGACAGGTTGATCACGCAGTTGGAGATCACGACGTCGATGGTGCGAGGCGGCAGTGGGATCGCCTCCATGGTGCCCTTGAGGAACTCGACGTTCGTCGCGCCGGCCTTCTCGGCGTTGGCCAGGGCGAGTTCGAGCATCTCGTCGGTCATGTCCAGCCCGTAGGCCTTGCCGGTGGGGCCGACGCGCCGGGCGGAGAGCAGGACATCGATGCCGCCGCCGGAGCCGAGGTCGAGGACGCGTTCGCCCTGGCGCAGTTCGGCGACGGCGGTGGGGTTGCCGCAGCCGAGGGAGGCGGCCACCGCTTCGGCAGGGAGGACCTCGCGTTCGTCGGCGGCGTAGAGGGTGGATCCGAAGTTCTCGTCGACCTCCACCGGCTGCGGCCCGCAACAGGCGCTACCGCCCTCGGTGACCTGCACAGCTGCGGCGGCGTAGCGTCGACGGACGGTTTCGCGCAGGTCGGCCGGCTGCTCGCTCATGGCTCACTCCCGAGTGGCGGGGCTTGGCGGTGCCCCTGAACGGCTTGCATTGACGTTCATTGATGCAAGCTTGCACCTTGAATCGAGAGGCGTCAACATAGAGATGCGTCGATACAAGGACTCGAGATACTCACCCAGTACGTCTCGCTACCGCTGCTTCGGTCGCGTGGCCTCGACAGGTGCGACTGTCAGGAGGGTGCGGTAGTGGCCAGGAGGGTGCGACTCTCCGACGGGGACGCCTTCGGCTTCGATCCAGGCGTGAGCGGAGAAGGGATTCGTGCGGACGCCCGTGCACCAGGTGGGCCAGGTGCCGCGCGCTCGACACAGCAGGGTGGTGGCCACCGAGCGCTGCAGGCATGCCTGCCCTGCGCAGCGCAGGCTGACCGCGACCACGGCTGTCCGTGCCGCCTCGGCTTCTTCCACGCAGGCCGGGGTCGCACCGCGGCGGGCGAACTCCAGCACGGCGCGCAGCCTGGCCGGGGAGAGCCTGCTGAGGATCCACGCGACGGCCACCGCCACAAGGGGAACCAGGCGGCGGTGGAGAGGAAGTCGGTCGCGAGGGGTCAGCGCCACAGGTACGCTCACCGGCCCTCCCGCAGCAGGTCCGCCGAGCGCAGGGAAGCCAGTAGGGCCGCAACGTCGTCGCGTGCGCGGGACGCGGGAAGAGTGTGCCGGGAGGCAAGCGTTTGTGCTGCCTGTTCGGGGCTGTCGCCGCTGGTGAGGCTGCGCAGGACCAGTAGCCCTGTGGCGTTCAACTGCCAGTAGCGGCCGGTGCGTTCGTGGAGGAGTACGGCTCCGTCGTCCGTTTCGGCGAGGGATACCTTCGGGTTGAGGGCATAGGTGGCACTCACGGTCGGTTGGGCTGCCTTTCGGTGCGGACGAGGCGGCGTGCGGCACGGAACCAGGTTTCGCAGCCGAGGAGTTGTTCCACGGCGAAGTTCCTGCTCAGGTCGGCCTGCGGGGCGAGCAGTCGGGAGCGGACCGCGTCTGTCGAGATCAGGCCGGCCCTGGCAAGTTCCGAGTCGGCGAAGAGTTCGAGGAGTTCGTCGAGGCTGCGGCTGAGCCCGATGCGCATGTCCTCGTCGAAGGCGCCCTTGGTGGTTCTGACGCGGACGCGATCGGGCAGGACGTCCTGCATCGCCGCGGCCAGCAGAGGCTTGTACGCCCAAGGCGTGGAGCGCTCGTGGAGGCGTACGGCCATCGCGGCCTCCACGACGCGGTCGTCGAGGTAGGGCTGGTGAAGCCGGATTCCCGCCTTCTCGAAGAGGCGGCTGAACTGCCGGTACGCCGGTGCGGTCGCCCGCAGGGCCACCAGGACCTGGTGCTGGCCGCGATCGGCGGCGAAGGGGCGGGCGCCGTCGGCGGTGCGTCGCAGCTCCGACCTGGCCGCGTCGACCGCGGCGTCGGTCACCCAGGCGGGAGCGCGCAGCGGCATCAGGCCCCAGCCCAGCGGCGGGTGCCGACGGGGCGGGGCCGGTTCGGTGAGGGAGTCGGCCTGGTCACGCCACCAGTCGGCCACCGAACCCGTCCGGGCGAGCTGCGCGAGGGCCCCACTCAGGGGCCAGCGGTCGAGGGCCCGGTAGCCGCGCAGGTGACGCACCGCGAGCCTGGGGCGGCGGCGCAGCATTCGGTGCAGGTAGCCGGGGAGCCTGCCGAACAGTTCGTCCGCGCCGTGCCCGGCCAGGTGCACCTGTGAACCGCGCTCGGCCAGGAGGCCGGCCGTGTGTCTCATGCGGGCCAGGGTCCGGGTGAAGAGGTAGGGCTGTTCGGTGTCCGCCAGGTCCCCCGGGTGCGTGAACACGGCGGGCAGTTGGTGCTGGCCCACGACCACGTGGGTGGCCTGCTCCAGCAGGGTCGCCGAGTGTTCCGCGAAGACCGTGTCGTCGTTGCCCGCGTCCGCCTCGGCCCACCGGAAGGTGAGCAGTCCGGGAGTGCTCCGAGCGCCGAGGAAGCACAGGGCGGTGGAGTCCATGCCTCCGGACAGGTCGGCGCTCAGCCGGCCCCGACCGAGTGTGCGGCAGCGTACGGCCTCCTCCAGCGCGGCGCGTACCGCCGACGCGCCTTCCTCCAGCGGGAGTTCGGGTTCTGGGGGCTGCCACCAGAGGACTTCCCGCGCGCGGCCTTCCGTCATGAGCAGGCAGTGGTCTTCGGGTACCGCGGAGATCCCGGACCAGAGGCTTGCGGTGCCGAGCGGAGCCGGGAGCAGGCCGCCGGTCGCCAACCGTGCCGCGAGTACTCCTTCGTCCACGCCCGCGCCCGTCAGCAGCGCCAGGGTGTCGGGGCGGTCCGACGCGATGGGGTGACCGTCGACGCGGGTGTGGAAAACCTGCCGCAGACCGGTGATGGTGCCCCGGACGCCGGCGCCCTCCGGAGAGGCGACCAATACGTGGCAGCTGCCCGGTAGTTGCCGGGCCAACGCTGCCGCATCGGACAGTGCCCGCACGCGTCCGGCCAACGAGGTGAGCTGTGCAGTGGTGACCGGGCAGTGTCCGATCACCACCACACGTACCGAGCCCGCCTGGACCTGAACCATTTCGTCTGCCGCCCACCGGCCCACCACCCAGGGCGTTCCCGAGGGGTGGGTGATGACGTGCGGTGACTCGTAGAGCCACGTGGGGTCGGTGGGGCAACCGTCGGGCAGGACGACGAACCCGGTGCTCATGTCACTCCGTCCGAGTCGGCCGGCTCGTCACCAACCCTGCTTGCCCAGGAAGTCGGAGTGGTCGTTGCCGAAGCCGAGCGTGTCCTCGGAGAACTCCCCGACGGCCGTCAGGGCGGGCGGTTCGTAGCTCTGCCGAACCGACGGCTCCTCGCTGTGCTGCTCCTGGATCTCCATCGTGTACTCCTTCCATACGGCCCCTTGCGAGGCCCCCGGGCGTGGGCCGCCCGGAGTCTGGGGTTGTGTCACGGGGTTTGAGGGCGGAGCGGGACAAGACGGATGACGTGGGCGAGGGCGAATGAAATCCGGCCACTGAACGGGCAACGGGAGCCACGCCTTCAAGGCGCCTGCCGCTGCGCTTCTTCCGCTCCGTCAGGTACTGGCGAACACACCGTTCTGCACGTTCATCGACCCATTGCCGGGCAGGCAGGGAATCGTCGATCGCGCATACCTTCTTCCACTGACCCATTCGCCGACAGCACCCATGGCGCGACGCGCATCAAGCCTTACCCCCGACCCCGTTTGGAAGCGCAGCATCGAATTGCCTCGCGTTCCCCACCCGTTTCCCTTCGATCAAGAGAGTTTCATCTTCAAAGATCCTCGCACAAGCATGCGATCACCGGATGGCCGAAAGCATCGCCCGACATTGCATTTATGCCGTCGAGCCGAGGGGCGTACGGATGAAACGGAATCTCTTACTCAGAGTGGTGCCGACTGGACAGCCACCTCCGAGGTTGATCACCTAACGTGACCTCCCGCATTGCCGCCGGGCCTGCCACGGCGGCGGGTACGAGAAGGCTTGGCGAGAAGTGATCGCCCTCAAAACGCCGACCCACCACGACAGCCGCGGTTGGCAACGAAGCTCCGCCGCAACGCGTCGCACGTCTGAGCCGTCGCCTGAAGGCGACGGCTCAGACGTGCGGCGGCGCAACGGATACAACGCGGATTCGGCGGACAACCTGACCCGTGGCTACCGCCGAGGATCGGCGGCTAGTGCCAGTTGCTGATCTTGACGTCGTGCGGCGCCGGCTCACCCTTGCCGGTTTCGAGCAGGTTCTTGAGGCTCATCAGGAAGGTCGCCCACTTGGTGCTGCAGTGGTACATGAACTCCACCGGCTCCTTCCAGCCCTCGTGCCGGAACAGCACGATCGTGAAGCCGTCCTCCTGCTTGAGATCGAAGCTGACGTGAGTACCGATCCATTCCTCGGGACCGCCGACGACCTCCCAGAGCACACGCTGGGCGGGCTGCACCTCCAAAACCTTCATGTCGAACCCGCCGGCCTCGAAGCGGAAGCGGATTACTCCCCCGACTTCGGCGTCGCCTTCCGTTTCCTCCGTCCACCAGCTCGCCAGCCCATCGACCGTGGTCAAGGCCGCGTAGACCTTGTCCGGAGACGACGTGATTCCGATCCTGTGCAGAATGTCCAGCATCTCGATACCTCTTTCCGTATGGACGCCCGCATTCGGACGCGGTCATGCGCTCTGCCACCACATATGTGGCCACGTTCTTTCGTGAGGGATCAGCCCTCCTGACTCCGCTGGATCGCCTCGGCGATCCGCTTGATGCGATGCAGCCGCGCGTCCCAGGTGGCCCCGACCGACGACAGCTGCGCGACGGCACGGGCGAGCTGGGCCTCGTCCACCTCGTACAGGCGCTCGCGTCCGGAGGGCGTGGCATGGACCAGACCCACTCGGTCGAGTACGCCAAGATGTTTGGCGACGGCCTGCCGCGTGACCGGCAGCCGCTGACTGAGCGTGGTCGCCGTACCGCCGCCGTCCGTCAGCAGCAGGTCGAGCATCCGCCGCCGGATGGGATCCCCCACCGCCGACCAGAGGTCGTCGTCGATGGCGACGCTCATCGCGCGGACACCAGCCGAGCGACGTAGGTGACGAGACGGGGCAGGAAGTGGTCCCAGCCGTTGACGTGATCGCGGTACTGCTCCTCCAGCACGGCCGCCTCCCAGCCGTTCTCACGGAATCCCGTCTCGGTAAAGCGCAGCAGCGTGCCCGCGCCCGAGGGGACCAGGTCGAAGGTCACCAGGAGCGAGTTGGCCGACGTCGCGGCCTCCCCCTCCTCGTACACCCACCGGAAGGAGAACCGCCGGGGCGGGTCGGCCTCCATCACCGTGAGCGGTACGACCTTCACGTCCGGCGCGGACCTCTCGCCGAACGAGATGGACCCGGTAGCGCCCGGCACCGGCTTGAACTCCGCCTCGTCCGGCCACCATTCCCGCAGATGTTCGGGCGTGCTGATGACCGCGTAGACCACCTCGGGCGTGGCCTCGACACGGATCTCCCGCTCGATGCTGCCGTACTCCATCGCACTCCTCCGACCTCTTGCAACCTTTGGTTGCACATAACTGTAGGCCACTCCTGCCGCACACGCAACCATTGGTTGCTCCTGGTTCGCCCGATGAGCGGAGCCGGGAATCGTTCATAGGGCAGCGAACGCGGGTGAAGTGCGGGGCCTGCGCGCCGCAGGGAGCGCCGAGAGCCCCTCGGCGTGGAATGCTCCGCCGAGGGGCCGTATCGCCTGCATCGTCTTCGAGCGGACCGTAGTTCAGACTCCGCGCGGGTTCCGAGATCCGCGAGAAGAGTCAGGCCGGCAGGTCTCGAACGAACTCGGCGACCTGCGTCGACACCGCTTCCGGTGTCTCCAGGGTCATGAGGTGGGTGGCGTCGATCCGGTTGACGCTGACCGTCGGCCGGGCGGAGGAGAGCGCGGTCAGCTCCTCGGAGACCTCCTGTGCGAACCGGGCGCTGAATTCGCTGAACCACTCCATGCCAGGCGCAGGCGGCAGCTGGCGGTCGGCCTGTACGAGCAGGAGTGGGCCGTCGACCCCGTCCAGCCATCCGGTGACACCGCGCGCGAAGACCTTGTGGAGTTCGTCGAAGATCTCCAGCGCCTCCGTCCGTTCCGGCAGCGTCTGCCACTTGCCGTCGGACAACGGGCGGACGGCCCCACGGGCAGCCGCCTCCGCACGATCGGCGGGAATCCCGAACCGCCCGGCGGTGATGACCCGCTCCTCGATGTACTCGGGTGGCGCGATGGTCCCGGCCGATGCCAGCAGCCCCTCACTCACCCGTTCGGCACCGGGGTACTCGCGTCCCCACCAGAAGCCGTCGAGATTCACCGCGGCACGGGCACGGTCCGGGTTCGCCCGGGCGTACTCGACCGCGACCACTCCGCCGAGTGAGTGGCCCACCACAACGGCCTCCGGCACGCCATGCGCATCAAGTGTTTCCGCGACGTCCTGCACCACGGCAGGGATGGTCCAGGGGGAGATACCGGGAGAGCGGCCGTGCCCGGGAAGGTCGACGGCGAGGACACGGTGCCCGGCGGTGAGCAGGGCGGCCGAGGCATCCCAGTCGGTCAGCGACCGCGAGTATCCGTGCAACAGAACCAGTTGAGGGCCATCGCCCCCATGATCATGAACATGTAGGAGTGTCATTGGGCTTCACTGTAGGAGGCACACAGCATTTCGAACACCGGATTAGGACGGCCCCCTACATGGTGATCGCTCATTGGTCCGTACCTGCGGAAATGGTTACGAGGCAAGGGCATTGGTGTGCGCATCGCCCGCAAGGGCAGGTCCGGCCGGCCCGAGGGCCACCGGATACAGTGCGCGAGACGGCAGCCTGGTCAGGGAGGGGAAACGTGACCGCCACCAACAACGTCCGACCCGCCGACGGTGAAGCGCGAGCGCCACGGCAGAGCCGACTGCACCGCATAATGCGCTACATCCCCCTGATCGCCCCCGTCCTGCTGTGGGCCGTGCCCTGCTGGGTGCTCCTGCACAGCGGCCAGCACTGGCCGCTGCCCGTCACGCTGACCGGCACCGCCCTGTTCACCCTCGGCCTCATCGGGATGCCGCTCGCGATGGGGCGCGGCCACGGCCGACGCCAGCAGGACCGGGCGGCGATCGTCGGTGACACCCTGCTGGGCAGCAGCTGGGTTCTGTTCACCTGGTCCGTTCTGCTCGGCGTCTTCCTGCGGCTCACCCTGACCGTGGCCGGCGTCGGCGAGAGCCAGGACCGGGCCCGAATCGTCACCTGGGCCGTCCTCGGCGTAACCGCCGCACTGCTCGGGTGGGGGTACGCCGAGGCCCGCCGCGTGCCACGCGTACGCCGACTCGACGTGCAACTCCCACGGCTGGGTGCCGGGTTGGACGGCACCCGCGTCGTCCTCATCACCGACACCCACTACGGCCCACTCGATCGCACTCGCTGGTCGGCACGGGTGTGCGAGACGGTGAACACTCTGGAAGCCGACCTGGTCTGCCACACCGGCGACATCGCGGACGGCACGGCCGAACGCCGCCGCGCCCAGGCCGTCCCACTCGGCAGCGTGCAGGCCACCCGGGCCCGTGTATACGTCACCGGCAACCACGAGTACTACAGCGAGGCCCAGGGCTGGGTCGACCTGATGGACGAGCTGGGCTGGGAGCCGCTGCGCAACCGGCATCTGCTGCTCGAACGCGGAGGCGACACCCTCGTGGTCGCCGGTGTGGATGACGTCACCGCCGAGTCCTCCGGTCTGGCAGGCCACCGCGCCCACCTCGCCGGAGCCTTGAACGGCGCAGACCCCGACCTGCCCGTCCTGCTCCTGGCACACCAGCCCAAGTTCGTCGACCGGGCGGCAGCCGCCGGTATCGACCTCCAACTCTCCGGCCACACCCACGGCGGCCAGATCTGGCCCTTCCACCACCTGGTCCGCCTGGACCAGCCCGCCCTCGCCGGCCTCACGCACCACGGCACCCGCACCCTCCTCTACACCAGCCGCGGCACCGGCTTCTGGGGCCCACCGTTCCGTGTTTTCGCCCCGAGCGAGATCACACTGCTCGTACTCCGCTCCCCGCACCTGGCCACCTCGCCGTAGACAGGGCGGGGCTGCACGTTCGTGGCGCCGTCCCGCTGGTGCTCGGAGCCAAGGCTCGCGGCCCAGCCGGCCAGAAGGGCGAACGTCTGCGCTGTCTCGGTGTCGATCCGGCGCTCGTCACACTCCTGAGAGGGTGTTACGACAGGTTTGAGAGGGCACGAGACGATCTACGTAAGTGCGGACTGGGCGCTCGCGTCTGCCACGCATCGCATGGTGTACGACCGCACATTCCAGGCCCCGACCGTGTAACCGAGGTGGCCCTCCCCAAAGGCGCGGGCTTCGATCCGCCAGGGGCCGCCCCCGGTGGGATAGAACCGCAAGGTCAGTGTCCGGCCCGACGGCAGGTACAGCTCGGCAACGGAACAGTCCACCACCAGGCGCAGTTCGATCGGGGCACCGGACGCCGTCTTCGCCTCGGGGCAGGGGACGCGGTAGGTGCCGCCGTGTGCGCGCGGGTCGAGTGAGGCATGCCCCCGGTCGACGACGAGCTCGCCGGTGGCGGAGTCGATCCTGATGTCGAGGTATTCGGTGCCATCGGCAGAGGTCACCAGCCGTAGTCCCCCTGCCGTCCCCGTGGCGCGGAGTTCAAGGCGGGCCGTCAGATCGAAGCTCGCGCTCACCGTCCCCAGTACAGCGGTTCCGGAGGTCTCGCCGGAAGACGTCACGGCGCGTCCGTCACGCAGCGAGAGGAGTTCCCTGGCCGGTCGCTGGCCTACAGAGCCGTCTTCGCCGAGTGTCACCTCACGCGGCAGGGTCAGCAGCCCGGCCCAGCCGGCCTCACGCGCCCACTCCGGGTCGCGGGCCTCCCACGACCAGCCCCACAGCAGCCACCGGCCGTCGGGGGCGGGCAGCAGCGCCGGGGCGTAGAAGTCGGGGCCGTGGTCGAGCAGCACGGGTGTGCCGGCGAGGAAGCGGCCGTCCTGTTCGCGGCCGGCATAGACCACGGTCCGGCGCGGTCCCTGCTCCGGGTCCCAGGCGCTGACTATCAGCGCGCCGCGTCCGTCAGCGTGCAGGTACTGGGGGCACTCCCAGCCCAGCCCTGTGTCGGCGCCCGGTGCCACCAGGTGCGGGGCCCGGGTCAGGAACGGCCCCTGGTACTCCCACTGTTCGAGGTCGGCGGACTCGTACAGCAGTGCCGCGGCCCGGCCGTCGGCCTGCGCGGAGCCGACCAGCATGCGCCAGCGACCGGCCTCGCGCCACACGTACGGGTCGCGGTACATGGTGGCGCCGACAGGAGGATCGGGGATCAGCAGGCTGCCGCGCGGTGCCCAGGTGACACCGTTGTCCCGGGACTCGGCGGTGGTGACCGGCTGCGCCCAGCGGTCGGTACGGAACGCGGAGTAGAAGGCGACCAGGCGATCGCCGTCGGAGACGGCGTTGCCCGAGAAGCAGCCATCGGCGTCCTCGCCGCCCGGTGTGGGGGTCAGCGCGAGCGGGAGTTCCTCCCAGGTCAGCAGGTCGGGGCTGCGGAAGTGGCCCCAGTGCATGTTCGCGTGCTGCGGCCCGTACGGGTTGTACTGGAAGAACACGTGGTAGTGACCGTCGTGGAAGACCAGCCCGTTGGGGTCGTTGATCCAGTTGCGGGGCGGGCGCAGGTGCGCGACGGGCAGGTGGGAATCTGCGGGCATGACGGACACGCAGAGGTCCTTTCAGTGAGAGGAAGTCGGCGAAGTGCGGGGTCAGCCCTTGACGCCGGTCGAGGCGATGCTGTTGACGAACGACCGCTGGAACACCACGAAGAGGGCGAGGACCGGCACGGTGATCATGGAGGAGTAGGCCATGATCTGGCCTCAGCCCACGTTCAGTTGGAAGAAGTAGGAGATGCCCACCATCACCGGCCGCAGCTCCTCGCTCTGCACGACCATCAGCGGCCACAGGTAGGAGTTCCAGGCGGGCAGGAAGGTCAGGATGGCCACGGTGGCGACCGCCGGCCCGGACAGGGGCATGACGATGCGGCGGTAGATGGTGAACCATCCGGCGCCCTCCACGATGGCAGCCTCGTCGAGTTCCCTGGGGATGCTCTGGAAGTACTGGTGGAAGAAGAAGATCGAGAAGGCGTTGGCGACGAATGGCACGATCTGCACCTGGTAGGTGTCCATCCAGCCGGTGGTCCACTCCAGCTGGAAGCCGTTGACGCGGAGCAGCGGCAGCTGGTTGACCCACCACACCAGCGGCAGCGCGAAGGTCTCGAACGGCACGATGAGGGTGGCGATGACGGCGGTCAGGACGAGCTTGCGGCCGGGACAGGGCGAACGCGGCGAGGCTGTTGACGATGATGCCGACCACGACGGTGATCGTGGAGATCAGCACGGAGTTCAGCAGGAACCGTGCCGCCGGGACGCGGTCGAACACGCCCGTGTAGTTGTCCAGCGACAGGGCGCCCACTGGCAGGAAGGCGCGTAGGGAGCCGAGGTCACCGAAGATCTGGTCGTCCGACTTGAACGACGAGACCAGCATGAACAGCAGGGGCAGCGCGAAGACCAGAGCGAGGAGGACACGACCTGCGTGACCGCCGAGGTGCTTGAGGAGGGAGGTCATGTCAGTCCTTCTCCCGGGTCAGGAAACGCTGGACGAGGGACACGGCCAGCACGAGCACGAAGAAGACCAGGGAGATCGCCGATGCGTACGCGGTCTGCTGCTGGTCGTAGCCGGTGCGCACCGCCTGGTAGACGACGGTGGTGGTGGAGTCGAGCGGGCCGCCTTGCGTCATCACCCTGATCTGGGTGAAGAGGCTGAACGCCGCGATGGTGATGGTGACGAGCACGAACGTGCGGGTGGCTCGTAGGCCCGGCCAGGTGACATGGCGGAAGCGGTGCCAGCGGGTGGCTCCGTCGAGGTCGGCGGCCTCGTACAGCTCGGCGGGGATGGTCTGCAGGCCGGCCAGCCAGATGACCATGTGGAAGCCGACGCCCTGCCACACTGACATCAGGATGATGGCGGGCATGGCGGTGGCAGGGTCGCCCAGCCAGTCCGGGCCATGGACATGTCCGAGGGTGAGGGTCGAGATGACGTGGTTGACCAGGCCGTCCTGGCGGTAGAGGAAGGTCCACAGCAGGGACACGACGACCATCGAGGTGACGACCGGCAGGAAGTAGACGGTGCGGAAGAAGTTGACGCCGCGCACCTTCCCGTTGACCAGCAGCGCCAGCACCAGAGCGAGCCCGGCCTGGAGCGGGACGACGACGGCAGCGAAGTACGCCGTGTTGCGCAGGGACTTGTAGAAAACCGGGTCTTCGAAGAGCTGGGTGAAGTTCCTCAGGCCCACGAAGCGGGCCGGGGTGGGCGAGATGAGCCTCGCGTCGGTGAACGCCAGGGCGAAGGCGAGGGCGACCGGTACGACGAGGAAGACGATCAGCAGCACGACGGCCGGGCTGGCCATGCCGAGGGCGGTGAGGCTCTCACGGCGACGGGCGTTGGTCGTTCGGGTTCGCCGGACCGGACGCAGCCGGCCGAGGGCCGCGATCATGGTGGTCACGGTAGCTCCAGGGGAGGCCGGTCCGGTTCGGGCGCGCAGGGAGAGCGCGGTCGGGCCCGAACCGGACCGGGGCGGGGCGGGGCGGGGCGGGTCAGCCTGAGTAGTTGTTGTTCGTCTTCAGGTTGTTGTCGATGTCCTTCGCGGCCTGGCCCAGCGCGTTCTTGGGGTCGGCGCCGGCCAGGATGTCCTGGGCCGCCTTCTGGAACTCTGTGGAGATGTACGGGTAGGCGGGGGTGGCCGGGCGCACTACCGCGAACTTGCGGGCGAATTGGACGAGTTCGTTGAACTTCCCGCCCGGCTGGTAGCCGTCGACCTGCTTGGCGGCGGCCTCGATGGCCGGGATGGTGCCGGTGGCCTTGGCGTAGTCGACGAAGTACTTCGTCTGGCGGGAGAACTTCAGCCACGCCTGCGCACCGGCCTTGTTGGAGCAGGTGGAACTCATGGCCCATTGCCAGGAGGCGCCGCCGATCTTGGGCCCGTTGCCGAAGTCGACCGGCGGGATGATCGCCAGGTCGTCACCGAGCTTCTCGGCGTTCTTGGCCGCGTTCCAGCTGCCGTCCCACTGGATGGCGCTCTTGCCGGCCAGGAAGTCCTTGCTGGGGTCGGCTCCGGACTTCTTCGCCATGTAGCCCTTGGTCACCAGCGAGCGGAACCAGGTGGCCCACTCCACGGAGCTCCTGCCGTCGAGGGTGCCGGAGGCGGTCTTGTAACCGTCGCGGTTGATCAGGTCGCCGCCGAAGCTCTGCAGCTGCGGGGAGTAGGCGTAGGGCCACCACTCGCCGGTGCCGCCGGTACCCGTCTCCAGCGGGTAGGCGAACTTCCCGCTCTTCTTCAGCTTGGCGAGGGCGGAGTCGAACTCGGCCTTCGTCCAGGGCTTGTTGATGGTCGGGACGCGGATGTCGTACTTGTTCAGCACCGACTTGCGGGCGAAGAAGGTCAGGGCGACGTCGTAGAAACCGAACCCGTAGACCTTGTGCTGGTAGCGGCCGACGGTGCTGGCCAGCTGGTCGGACAAGGGCACCTCGCTGCCGGAGACGTCGATCGGGGACAGATAGCCGCCCCAGGCCCAGTTCGCCACGTTGGGGCCGTCCACGTCGAGCAGGCAGGGCAGCTTGCGGGCCGAGGCGGCGGCCACGACGGAGTTGTTGTAGTCGCTCTGCGGGAACGCCTGGAGCTTGACCTTGTACTTGCCCTGGGAGCCGTTGAAATCCTTGATGATCTTCTTGACGACGTCCAGCTCGGCCGAGTTGCCGGCGTTGTGCGTCCACAAGGTGATCGTGTTGCCGCTGGCTCCTGACGAGCTGCCGCCGCTTCCGGTCGCACATCCGGCGACCAGCGCGGTCGCCGCCAGGGCGGCTACACTCGCACCAGCGAGGCGCCTGGTTCTGAACACCACGAGGTTCCTCCATCTCACTGAGACGGGTCTTACCGGACCCGCCTTGGCGACCGGTTGCGACGGTCGCTGTTCTTGGTGGTCGTCGCGCCGCCCGGGAGTTCTCCGCTCCGGGCGGCGGGACAACCCGTCTATGGGTGCCGGACATCAGCTCCCGGCGGGCGCGCCGATGGAGGCACGCTCCTGAAGCGGCATGGGCACACGGTGTACGGCGGCTTCGAGCGGGCCCTCGCCGAGGATCAACTCCACTGCAAGGCGGCCGAGTTGGTAGTGCGGCAGCTTCAGCGTGGTGAGCGCCGGGCGCAGGACGGACGCGATGTCCTGATCGTCGAAGGAGACCACCGACACATCGCCGGGCACCGACAGACCTGCCTCGCCGAGCGCCTGGTAGGCGCCGAAGGAGATCCGGTCGTTCAGGCACACCAGCGCGCGGGGACGGTGGCCCGCCGCGAGCAGCGCCGAAACCTCCCGGTAGCCGTCTGGCGTGTCCCAGTTGCACTCGATGACACCGTCCAGGCGGGCGCCGCCTTTCCGCAGGACCTCCTGCAGCCCGCGCATGCGCTCGTTGCCGGCGATGATCCCCTCGGGCGTGGCCGGGACGGCCTGGTGGCCGCCGATCGCCCAGATTCCCTCGGTATGGCCGGCGCCGAGCAGCGCACGTGCCGCGTCCCGGCCGGCCTCGAGTTCGTCCGGGATGACGGACGGCGCGTCGAAGTCGGCCAGGCAGTTCAGCAGGACCACCCGGCGCCCGAACAGTTCCTTGGGCGGTGTCACGTACCGGGTGAACATGGACGCGTAGATCACCGCGTCGACCTGGCGGTCCAGCAGGGCATGGACCAGGGACGACTCGGCGGCGCGGTCACCACCCGCTTCCGTGATGAACAGCAGGTTGTCCCGTTCCCGGGCGGCCTCCATCGCACCGCGGATCACGTCGCCCGCGAACGGTGTCGTGGTGATCCGGTCCGACACGAACCCGATGGTCTGGGTCGACTTCGTCCGCAGGCTGCGCGCGGTGACGTTGGGGCGGTACCCCAGCTCCCGGGCGGCCTCCAGCACGCGTTCCCGGGAAGCGGCGGAAATGCGCATGTCTGTGCGGCCGGACAAGGCGAACGACGCGGTCGTCGGCGAGACACCCGCCCTGCGGGCAACGTCGGCCATCGTCACGCGGCGTTC
Organism: Streptomyces sp. SAS_270; assembly: GCF_052543295.1. Lineage (NCBI taxonomy): Bacteria > Bacillati > Actinomycetota > Actinomycetes > Kitasatosporales > Streptomycetaceae > Streptomyces > Streptomyces sp. SAS_270. The sequence continues at coordinate 6,711 of NZ_JBMNDS010000118.1, read as the reverse complement.
AGGCATCAGCGGCTCAGCTCCGTTGTTAAATCGGATTAGCAAGGTTGCGACGAGAGTGATGCGCTTCGCGCCCGACGTCAACACCCTGGACACATCGAACGCGCAGCGGCCACCTCTTGTGCTGATATGTCTGATTTTTAGATAACGCCACGGTAAATCGCTTCGTGTTAGCCCTTGCTTTAGCCGAGACGGCGCGTGAACGATGCCGAGTCACGCGGTTAAACCGATTTGGCACGGCGAGACCCTGCCCTTCCGTCCAGGAGTCAGCCATGAAGAGAAGAACGACCAAGAACGGCCCTCAGCGTCGTGTCGGCCTCCCCATCGAACTGTCCATGCTCCATGTCAAGCTGACACTCGAGCGCGGCAGCGCAGACACCTTCGGTCTCGACGTGCTGCGCAGCCCGGGAGATGAAGAACGAACACGCCTGTTCTACGACGCGCCCGCCGGACAACTGGGAGTGGACCGAACGCGGTCCGGAAACAACTCCAGCGCCGAGCAGAACCTCGGTATACAGAAGGGGCCGCTGACACTCTCGAACGGCACTCTGACACTGGACGTGTTCGTCGACCGCTCGGTGATCGAGACATACGCGAACTCACACAAGTCGATCACCACCCGCGCCTACCCATTCCGGCAGGACTCCCTCGGCCTGCGACTCATCGGCGACGGCAGCGTCGTCAAGTCCATGACCGTCTGGAAGATGGGCAGCATGACCGACTGACATTCGGCGCACATCGGGGTACGGGGGCAGCGCCTGCGCGCTCTTCCTGACAGTGTCGCCGCGCTGGGCGCGGGGAAGGGCGCTGGTGGTGATGCTGCTGGTGCAGCTCGGGTGGTGGCGGTGACGGGGCTGCTGAATCTTGCGGCTGCCCCAAGTAGTCGGCTGAGACGCGGGGGCTCGACCGAGAGCTGACCGGGACCGGCCGCGCCCGGTACGGCAGCAGGGCCCGGACCGCGCGTCACGGTCCGGGCCCTGCCCCATGCGGTGCCGCCCTGCGGCGGCGGGTACTTCAGCTCTGTGCGGCGTCGTCGCTCGTCTGCCCGGCGCCCTCGGCTGCTCCTGCCTTCTCGCGCATCTTGCGCACCAACTCCGCCTTCTGGTCGGCAGCACCCTGGCGGTCGAGGTTGCGGTGCGGACCGTTGTTCTGCCGTTCGGTGCGGGACAGCTTCTTGCGCTGGCCGCCGCCCATGCCCACGGGGTTGTTGATGTTCTTGCTCACGGGTTCTCCCGGAATGATGTGAAGTGATCTACGGATTCATCGGTGGGGGATGGGCGCGGCGACGTCGAAGGACGTCAGCAGGGGCCCATCACGCTCTCACTCGTAAATCGGCGTCTGGAAGAACATGACCACGACGTTACCCGGTTCCGTCGGCCCCGCACACCAGATTCTTCGCCGTCCCGGCGTCGACCGGGCCTTCGGCGAGCGCCCGGGGTCAGCCGCTTCGGAGAGGGCGCAGCCGGCACCCCCACAGCGACGGCGAGGAACCACGATGACCGCTCCCACGGAGTGGTCATCGTCGCCCTCGCCGTCAAAGCCGGGCTTGCGCGCCAGGCACTACCCACACGTCAGCGTGGGCAGCCCCCAGTCACCGTGATCGCTGCCGTTGCCGTCGCCGCCGTCGCCGACCTTGAGGTCGATCACCTGGGCGCCGCTGACGTCCACGTCGATCGGCACGGCAGCTTGTTTGCCGTGGATCGTCGGCGTGGTCACCAATGTCTTGCCGTCGGCCGTCACCGAGAACGTCACTGTTCCCGAGCCGCCGGTCTCGTCGTCCACACCGACCTCGGCCGTCAACCGCGAGCATTTCCCCGCGAGATATAGCTGGATGTCGCTGTCCGCGTTGGTGCCCAGGCCCTTGGCGTATTTCGCGCTGGCGATGCTGATCGGACGGCCGTCGCCGGCTGCCTGCTCGCCGACGCTGGAGTCACGCTCGACCGGACCCCACCCGTTGGTGGACGAGAAGAACGGCAGGTCGCTCACTGCGTTCTTCCCGGCCGGTGGAGCAGGCGGAATCTCGCCGACGATGCGCTCGTCCGTGCCTGTGGCCTGCCGTCCGTTCTGCAGGTAGTGGACTGTCGCGGTCAGTGCCGAGGCCGACGGCAGCTCCCCCGTCGGCGGCTGGACCTTCCAGGTGAAGGTGGCCGACCGGCCGGGTTGTACGCGCTTGACGGACTCGGGGCTCGGGGCGCTCACGTCCCAGCCGTCGGGCGCGGAGAAGGAGGCCGTCACCTGGGAGGCGGACGACTTGTCCTTCGGCACCCGCACCGTCGCCTCGGCCGTGAAGGCCCGTCCCGACTGGACGGTGTCGGGCACGTCAAGGGTGACGTCCGCGCCCGGCCGCTTCGGCATCGCGTACTTGCGGGCGTCGTAGCGCGGACTGTCGTTCTGCGTGACGTGCAGGGACGAGGCGTAGCTGCCGTAGTTGGTGAGCGACACCTTGCCGAGGCCGCCGGTGCTGCCGTCCAGGTTCCATACGGCGATGGCGATGCTGTTACGGCCGTTCGGGTTCAGGATCCCGTTCGGCACCGGGAACGTGTGCTGCGGCCCGAGGTAGTTGACGTAGTTGCCGACCTGCCAGCCGTTCACGAAGATCGTGGCCCGGTACTTGCGTGACGGGTCGTCGGTGAACGTCAGCCCGAGCGACGTGTCCTGGCCGTGCGGCAGGTCCAGGGCGACGTCGGAGCGGTACCAGGAGACTCCGGGCCGGGTGTCGGTCGTCGGAAGGGACGTCTTCTTCCACTTGCTGTCCGGGTAACCGGGCAGGGACCAGCCGGCCCGCTCTCCGTACAGGCCGCCCGTCGAGAGCGGCCCGCGCACCGTGTCCTGCAGGTCCTCGCCGCCGCGTACGCCCTGCAGCCGCCAGGTGACGGCGGTCAGCGGTGCTCCGGCGAGGGATGCGCTGGTCAGGCCGCGCGCTGCCTTGTTGCCGTTGGTCGAGTTGTAGTCCTCCTCGTGCCCCATGTTCACGGTGAGCACGGAAATGACGTTGTCACCCTTGGACTTGAGCGCATCGGCCGGGAAGGCGAAGTCGGCCTTGCCGGTGGTGGAGCTGCCCAGGAAGGTGCCGTTGAGCCAGGCGGAGAACGCCTGCGCCCCTCCGCCGGAGTCCGAGACCAGGTGGATGCCGGTCTCCTTGCCGGTGGTGTGGAAGCGGCCGCGATACCACGTGTTGCCGGTGTGGAAGTCGTAGTCGTCCGCGTAGAGCACCGGTGGCGTGTTGACGCCGGAGACGCTGTTGGTGGTCGTCTTGTCGGCCACCTGCCAGCTGGTGTCGTCGAAGCCGGGGGCCGCTTCGGGCGACTCCTCGCTCTGCTTCCAGTTGGTGAGTGCCGGCAGGTGTATCGGGGCTGCCGTGGGGATCTTCCCGGTGAGGCTCCCCGTGCCGCCGGCCCGGGTGGCGACGGTCCGGCCGTTCCAGGTGATGTGGTCGGCGGAGGTGAACACCTCGACGTTCTTGTCGTCGGCGTTGTCGCCGGTGAGTGCCAGGGTGCGGCCGCTGTTCAGGCTGGTCGCCGTCCGCAGCAGGTGGCTGCCGCGCACGAGGACGGGGCCGGCCGCTGTGTCCTGACGCCAGAAGGTCTTGGCCGTGGCCTTGTCGCCGAGGAGCAGTTCGAGCGGGCGCTGTCCGCCGCCGGTGATGCTGACGCGGATCAGGTCCTTGTGCGTGTAGTTCAGCCGAAGGTCGCCGGTGCTCGCGTCCCAGGTTGTCGTGACCGGGCCGCCGCTGGAGGTCACGGTCGGCTTGGAGGCGTAGCGCAGCACGGTCTCGCCGTCGCTGCCCGCATCGCCGTAGAGGACCGCGACGTCCCGGTCACCGATGGTCGCGTTGGTCATGATCTCCGAGGTCGAGTACTGCAACTGCGAGTCGCCGAGCCGGTAGTTGGCCACGATGACGTGTGAGTCGCGTCCGTCGAGCGTGATCGCGGTGCCCGGCTGCTGGGGCACGACCGGGTAGGTCGGCTCCGTGGCGGCGGTCCCCGTCGGCACGTCGATGGCGTCGATGGCCACGTAGTTGTCGGTGGAGCCCGAGCTGTGGCTGCCGTCGACGACGATCTTCAGGGTGTGGGCTCCGTCCGGCAGGCCGGTCTTCTGGAAGACCACTGCCTGGTTCTCGCTGCCGGAGTCGTCGACTGTCGCGACCTTGGTGCCGTCGAGGTAGACGTCGGCCTTGCCGTGGTTGTTGGTCTTCGAGCCGATCCAGCGGATCGCGGTGCCGTCGAAGGGGACGGTCACCGAGTCACCGGCCTTGTTGGAGAAGGACTCGGTGTGCTTGTAGTCGCCGCCGGTGTAGCTCTGGTCGGCCACGTGCGACCACGAACCGGTGTACTGCAGCGCCGAGTCGGGGTCGTCCCAGGTGTACGTGGTGTCGGCGGAGGGCTGGGCGTTGAAGTCCAGCGCGATGTGGGCCTTGTCGACCGCGGTGGACGTGGAGTTGCCGTGCCGCAGGACGTGGAACTGCGTCTTGGCGTCGGGGTTCATCCGGGCGGTGTCGACGACAGCGGAGTTGTCCGGCGGTGTGGCCCTGATCGTGTCGGTCTTGGTCAGGGGTGCGACCGACTGGGTGAAGTACCCGATCAGCTTGTCCTCGTCGTACTTCGGGTCGAGCTGGCGGTTCTCGCGGATCGCGGCGCCGTAGTCGTAGGACGTGTAGTTCTGCGGCATGCCCAGCCAGCCCCAGTTGGTGCCGCCGTAGGTCATGTAGAAGCTCTGCGCGGTGGCGCCGACGGCTATGTTCTGCTTGTAGAACACGTTGGCGAACCGGTCGTTGATCAGCTCGGCGCACTTGTCGTAGCCCGGCCCGCCCCAGGGGTCGAAGGCGCCGCCCTGGAACTCCGGCGTGTACAGCGGCTTGCCGGCGGGGTGGTCGTAGCTGATGTCCGGAACGCCGTTCCACTTCGAGGGGTTCGAGCAGTCGAAGCCCTGCGGATAGGAGTCGGGGCCGTCGACATCCAGGGCGCCGGTACCGGAGTTGAAGGTGCCGTTGTTGTTGCCCGTCAGCGGGACCGTGATGCCGTCGGCGCGGGCCTTGTCCTTCAGGTGTTTCATGTAGGAGTGGCCGGCGGCCGAGCCCTTGTAGTACTCGTTCTCGACCTGGTAGGCGATGACGGAGCCGGTGCCGTTGGTCAGTTGGTGGCGGGCGATGATCCGGTCGATCTGGGTCAGCCATTCGTCCGCGTACTTCAGGAACCGCGGATCGTCACTGCGGTTGTTCCCCGCCTTGGTGGTCAGCCAGCCGGGCAGGCCCCCGCTGTCGACCTCCGCGTTGATGTACGGCGCCGGGCGAGCGATGACGTAAAGGCCTGCCTCCTCCGCCATGTCGAGCACCTTGTCGGCGTCACGCACGCCACTGAAGTCGTACACGCCCGGCTTCGGCGAGTGGTATCCCCAGTCGAAGTACAGCGACGTGGAGTTGAACCCGGCAGCCTTCATCTTCTGGAAGATGTCGCGCCACAGGTCCGGGCTCGGGAGCCGGAAGTAGTGGAACTCGCCGGACCACAGGTAGGTCCGCTTGCCGTCGACGAGGAACGAGTAGCCGTCGATACTCACCGTGTGCGCCGGCGCACCGTCGGCTTGCGCGGCGGTGGGCGCCTGCGCGCCGACGTCCCGCGCCTCCGCGGCGGGCGCGCTCAGGCCCGCGGCCAGGGCGATGGTCGCGGCGGTCGCGAGGACCGCCCTCCACCGTCTCCCCCGACTGGGCCTCGTAACTTCTGAACTGATCCGATTACCCCGCACTGCGGCCCTCCATACGACCCGAACGATCAGCACCAAACAGACTCAGGCAAAGTCGAACAGTAGGGCCGCACAAGGATCAACACAATGGGGCGGGAAAGGGCAGATGAGAAATACGGGGCTGCAAATCCCTGGTACGCAGGCCTGGTTGCCCGGCTTGCACGCAGCCACGGTCGAGCCCGGAGTGGTGACGGGCATCATCGCCCTCGCCCCCGCTTTGCCGTCCCGGGCGCTGATGGCCTAGACCGTGACGCCTCCGATGGCGTCGGCGCCGGCAACGAAGCGCAGCGGCGGCTGGTACTGGTCGACGATGGCCGGCAGGGCGTGGGCGAGCTTGGCGGGGTCGCCGGGCTACTGTCCGTTGATGCTCTTCCAGGCTGCGACCGTGGCGATGGTGCGCTCGGCGTAGTCGTCGACGGCCGGCTCGGGCCAGGCGGTGGAGGCGTCCACGAGCAGCTCGGTGCGGAATTAGCCGGGCTCCACGATGGTGGTGCGGATGTTGTACGGGGCGATGTCCTCGAAGAAGCCAGCGGAGAAATTCCCGGCGTTGCGGCGGGGACTCTGCAGCGCGTCTTCTCTCACGTAGCTGTCACGAGTCCCTTGGATACTCCCGCCTCGCGGGGCTCGGAACTGGATTGAGGCGCTCAGCCCTGAACCAACTGGACGCCCAGGACGGCTTTCCAGGGCATGGGCGCATGACGGCCCGGTTCGCGTGCCCGTCGCCGGCAGGCCGTCTTGAAAAAGAGGGGCACCCTGGCGGCCTGGACCCGCAGACGAGCCCCGAAGGCAGGGCGCCGTGCCGCGGTCGCCGAGTCCGCGCTCGATGCGTCCGCGCTCGATGCGTCCGTGCTCGATGCGTCCGTGCTCGACGAGGGAGCAGTTCAGTCGACGCGGACGAGGTGTCCGCCGCCCTGCCCCGGTACCGACGCCCCGGACGGACCGGACGCGACCGGCGGACCGGGCATCCCGGCAGCCGGA
>NZ_JBMNDS010000117.1:22171-25950 GCF_052543295.1 Streptomyces sp. SAS_270 | reverse complement strand
CCCCCCCCCCCCCCCCCCCCCCCCCCCCCCCCCCCCCCCCCTCTGCGCTGCTACCGCTCCTTGGCCGCTACTGCTTGTTGACGATCACGGCCTGGATGGCGTTGGTGTTCGAGTCGTAGATCCCGATGACCTGCTGCCCGAAGGCGAAGGCTTCCTGTACCTCGTCGTGCGTGACCTGGTTCGGGTTGACCAGGGGGTACCACGTGTTGTTGATGAACAGGTAGAGGATCGACGGCTGGCCCGGGAGCGGGGTGACGACATCCCAGAACTTCGTGGCGATGCCGCTCGCCAGCGCCTGTGCCTCGACAGCGCTCTGCAGCACCAGAGGCCGGCCCTGCTGTTGCTGCTGGCCGCCGAGCTGCTGGAGCAACTGCTGGAACGGCTGCTGCTGGCCGAGCTGCTGGAGCTGCTGCTGAAGATGCGGCGGCAGTTGCTGCTGCTGACCGATGCCCTGCTGGCCGTACGGCTGTTGTTGCTGACCGAAGGGCTGCTGCTGGCCGATGCCCTGCTGACCGTAGGGCTGCTGCATCTGCTGCCCGAACGGCTGCTGCATCTGCTGGCTGTAGGGCTGCTGCTGTTGCTGGCCCATGCCCTGCTGCTGTCCGAACTGCTGCGGGGGTGCCGTGCTCGGGCCCTGCTGGCCCTGCTGTTGGCCGTACTGCTGTCCCTGCTGGCTCATCTGCGGGGTCGTGCTCATGCGGGTGCCACCTTCCATCAATGGTTGGTTGCGTTGATCCGTCGGTCCCCGACGACCAGGTCCTCAGCCCGTGACCACCAGGCCGACGATCTCGTCGTCCGAGAACCAGACACGTACGTCCGGCCGTCCGCCCGCGAACGCGGTGTGCACCGCCTGGCGGATCTCGGGGGACGGGTTGTTCAGGTTGCGCCAGGCACCGGCCACGAACAGCCTGAGCCTGGGCGGGAGTTCACGCGGATACGGCAGCAGCTCGTCCCAGTACCGCTCGGCCTGGCCCGAGCCGACCGCCTCCGGCAGCAGATGGGTGACCGCCGCCCTGATGTCCGGCCGGTTGCCGATCCGCTGCGACGCGGGCCGGCCCGGAGCGTCCTGCTGCGGGGAACCCGTCGCCCGCAGCACCGCGCGGGCACGTTCCGGCGAGATCGTTTCCTGGCCCGCCGACTTGAGCATTCCCTGCAGCGCGGCCAGGGCTCCGACCACCACCGGCGAGGCGGAGGAGGTCCCGGAGAACGTGTCCGTGTACCAGGCGATCTCCTCGGCGCCGCCCTGCAGGTCGCCGGGCCGGTCCCAGAAGCCGCCGGTGGTCGTGACCTCGCGGCCCCAGCCCTGCGCGTCCACGCGTGCCCCGTAGTTGGAGAACGCGAGCCGTGAGCGGTCCGGGCCGTGGTCGCGGCCGTGCATGCCGGGCGGCGGTGCGCCCGCGCCGACCAGGACCGCGCCGGAGGACTGGTTGGAGGGGTTGAACGGGTTGCGCCACCACTCCGGGAACTCGTCCGGGCGGCGCTCGTACACCGCGTCGTCGAGCGACTCGGCGCCGTTGCCCGCGGCCGCCACCACGATGACGCCCTTGGCGGTCGCGTACCGGACGGCCGCGTAGTTGTCGGGCCACCACTCGATCGCTATGTAGCCCTGCTGGTCGTCGCGCTGTTCGAAGTCGAACCGCGGCCCGGGGGCGTGCAGTTCGATCAGGATGATGTCGCCGGGGTTCAGCCGCTCGGCCGCCGCGTGGATCGCGGCCGCCGAACCGATGCCCTGGAAGGACGCGGCGGCGGTCACCGCGTCCGGCACGATGCCGGTGATCCCGTGTTCGCCCTGATCCCCACCGATCACGCCGATGACGGCGGTGCCGTGGTTGCGCCAGGCGATGTCGGTCAGCGGTGTGCCGACGACGACGCCCGCGAGCTTCGCGGCCAGATCCTCGTGGCCGAGCTGCCAGGCGCCCTCCACGTCGATCACCGTCACGCCCTGACCCGTTCCGCCGGGCCGCTGCCACGCCCAGTGGGCGTCGATGCCCTCGGGCGCGGGTCGCAGATAGCCCTGGCGGCTGGTGAAGTCGGGGGTGACGGGCGCCCCTTCCTTGCGCCGGCGGGTCTCGTCCGCGCTCTGCCCCACCGAACCCACCGAAGCGGGAACGGCGCCCGGCTTCACGTACGCCGTGTCGATCTCCGGCAGCGCGGCGATGCGTGAACGGAGTTCCTGGGCACGGCTCTCGACGCCGCGCACCCGGTAGAAGAGCGCGAGGTCGGGCACGCTCTCGGTGCCTGCCGCAGCGGACTGCTGCAGTCGCTCCTCACTGCCGAACAGCGGTTCCAGGGCGAGCTGTTCGTCGCTGAGGAACATGTTGAGGGCCGACAGGTCGGCGCCGGCCGCCGAACGAACGCCCTCGGTCCCGGCGCGCAGCCGGGCCTCCGAGCGTGCGACGACGATCAGCTCCTGCTCGGCTCCTCGGTAGGTGAATCCCGCTCCGTCGGGCCCCGGCCCGGACGCTCCCGGGCCCTGCGCCGGCTGTACCTGGTCGGTCATCGCGTGCCGCTCCCTTCGTCCATGCGGGTGGCCGTGCAACGGGTCGACGCGGTGCCAAGTCCCGTCTCCGGGCCGCGTCTTCGGGGCACACCCTGCTACGCGTCGGGCGACTCGTCCAGACCGCTTTCGCCAACTGCGTTTGAAATGAAGTTGAATGGGGAACCCTGTGCAATCCGTCCGGAAACAGATGTCACGCCGCAATCCGGCCAAAGGCTGCGGAGGCGGATGTCATGTGATGGGGTGGCAGCGACTGTTGACCATCGATCCGGCCGCTGCCGGACTCCGCGGAAGGACGCTCCATGCACCGTTCCTTCGCACGTCGAACACTGCTCACCACCGCTGCCGCGCTGGGAGGAACAGCGCTTGTGGGCGGCACCGCCCAGGCGGCCGAACAGCATTGGCCCGCCCAGTTCCCGTTGCCCGACGGCTTCGCACCCGAGGGCATCACCATTGGCAGGACTCCGTTCGCGTACTTCGGGTCCCTCGCGAACGGCGACATCTATCGCGCGAGCCTCGCCACCGGGCGTGGCTGCGTCATCAGCAAGGGACTCGGCGCCGAACACCCCACCGTGGGGCTGAAGATCGACCTGCACGGCAGACTCTTCCTCGCCGGCGGTTCGAGCGGCGAGCTGCGCACGGTCGACGCGCGCAGCGGGAAGATCGAGAAGGTGTACGCCGTCGGCGGCACCTTCGTGAACGACGTGGTCCTCACCCCCGGTGCGGCCTGGTTCACCGAGACCTACCAACCCGTGCTCTACGGGCTGGCGTTGGGTCCGCACGGCCGATCCGGCGCCGTCACCACCCTGCCGCTCACCGGCGACTGGGTGCAGGGCCCCGACTTCACCGCCAACGGCATCGAGCGCACGCCCGACGGTAAGGCGCTGCTGGTGGTGAACACGATCGCGGGCGGCGGGGGTCTGATGCGGGTGGATCCCCGTACCGGGGTGGCCACCGCGGTGGACCTCGGACCGTCCAAACTGCCCAACGGTGACGGGCTGTTGCTGCTGGGACGGATCCTCTACGCCGTTCAGCAGGCGGACAACCTCATCGACGTGTTCCGGCTGAACGCCTCCGGCACCAAGGGCAAGGCGATCGCCCGGATAACCGACGCGCGCTTCCGCATTCCGACGACGGTCGCGGCGTGGGGCGACCGTCTCTACCTGCCGAACGCGCGCTTCGACGTCGAGCCGAAACCGGACACCGACTACGACGCGGTGGCGGTGGCCCAGGTCTGACGGGCCCGGGACGACGAAGGGGCGGTGCGCTTCACGCGCACCGC
>NZ_JBMNDS010000117.1:0-22161 GCF_052543295.1 Streptomyces sp. SAS_270 | reverse complement strand
CCCCCCCCCCCCCCCCCCCCCCCCTGCCGGTTCAGTCCCTACCGGTTCAGCCCCTGCCGGTTCAGTCTTCCGAGGAGTTGTCCGACGAACTGTCGGGCGAACTGTCGGGCGAACTGTCGGGGGAGTCGTCCGAGGACTCGTCCGGCCCGTCGTCCTCGGCGTCGGTCTCCGGCCGCTGCGCCTTGGGCGGCCGGACGCGACCGCCCGGGCCGTCCTTCAGATACGAGGGGGAGTCGCCGCTCTCCGTCGCGTGGCCGCCGGACGGGGTCGCCGGACCACCGCCGTCGCGCCTGCGCAGATAGCGCTCGAACTCGCGGGCGATCGCCTCGCCCGACGCCTCGGGCAGCTCGGCGGTGTCCCGGGCCTCCTCCAGCGACTGCACGTACTCGGCGACCTCGCTGTCCTCGGCTGCCAGCTGGTCCACGCCCAGCTGCCAGGCCCGCGCGTCCTCGGCCAGCTCGCCCAGTGGGATGCGCAGGTCGATGAGGTCCTCAAGGCGGTTGAGGAGGGCCAGCGTGGCCTTCGGGTTCGGCGGCTGCGAGACGTAGTGCGGGACGGCCGCCCACAGCGACACCGCCGGGACGCCCGCGTGCGTGCATGCCTCCTGGAGGATGCCGACGATGCCCGTGGGGCCCTCGTACTTGGTCTCCTCCAGGTCCATCGTGCGGGCCAGGTCGGCGTCGGAGGTGACCCCGCTGACCGGCACCGGACGTGTGTGCGGGGTGTCGCCGAGCAGTGCGCCGAGGATCACCACCAGTTCCACGCCGAGCTCGTGCGCGAAGCCCAGGATCTCGTTGCAGAACGAGCGCCAGCGCATCGACGGCTCGATGCCCCGCACCAGCACCAGGTCACGCGGCTTGTCGCCGCCGACCCGGACCACCGACAACCTTGTCGTCGGCCAGGTGATCTTGCGGACACCGCCGTCAAGCCACACGGTGGGGCGGTTCACCTGGAAGTCGTAGTAGTCCTCGGCGTCGAGCGCGGCGAACACCTCGCCCTTCCACTCCCTGTCCAGATGCGCGACCGCGGTGGAGGCGGCGTCGCCGGCGTCGTTCCAGCCTTCGAACGCGGCCACCATGACCGGGTCGACCAGCTCGGGAACCCCCTCGAGCTCGATCACCCAGCGCCTCCTTCCGACGTGCCCTCGTGTACGCACCAACCTTACGGCGTTCGCCGGGGGCCTCCGCAGCCCCCTTGCACGGGGGAGTGAACGGATCACTGCCCCGATCGCCACCCCGGAACACCCCTGAGTCATCCGAGCTGTGAACGGGCCGCGACCGGCCAACTCCGCCGCGGATTCCGGAGGTTGCGAGAGGTCCCGTCTTAGATCGGATGATCACACGCTGCTCGGGAAGCGGCGGCCTGCGGGAGCATCCCGGCCCCGGCCGTCACAGGGTGCTGCGCAGCCACTGCTCCACGCTCGCGATGTGCACGGTCGCCCAGGAGCGGGCCGCCTCGGCGTCCCGGTCGCGCAGGGCGCTGAGGATCGCCCGGTGCTCGTGCAGGGTGCGGCTGACCGCGTCCTCCTGGGTCAGGCCGCGCCAGATCCGGGCCCGGGTGGTGGGTCCGGAGAGGCCGTCGAGCAGGGAGCACAGCACCGAGTTTCCGGAGCTCTGCACGATGCCCCGGTGGAACTCCAGGTCGCCCGCGACCAGCTCCTCCACCGACGGCGCGGCGCCGAGCTTGTCCAACTGCGCGGCCAGCGCGTCGATCTGCTGCTCGCTGATGCGGGAGGCCGCCATCGCCGTGGCGGCCGGCTCCAGGATGCGGCGCACGGCCAGGAACTCCAGGACCGTGTCGTCGCGGTGGAAGTCGACGACGAAACTCATCGCCTCCAGCAGGAGCTGCGGATCCAGGCTGGTGACGTACGTGCCGTCGCCCTGCCGGACATCGAGGATGCGGATGAGCGACAGGGCGCGTACGGCCTCCCGCAGGGAGTTGCGCGACAGCCCGAGCTCGGCGGCGAGTTCGCTCTCCTTGGGCAGCCGGTCGCCGGGGCGCAGCGCGCCGGAGACGATCATGCCCTTGATTTTCTCGATCGCCTCGTCGGTGACTGCCATGGCGGGCCTCCCAGTCGTTCAGACATCCGATGTCTCAGGCCATTATGGAGGTTCAGCAGGGTGAACGGGGACGGAACGGAACCGGAAATCCACAGCTCGGACGACTGTTCCCGGTTCGGCGAGTCCGCCTGGCCCCAGAAGACTAGACGGCCGCCTGGGCCCGAGAGCCCGCAGGGCATGCGCGAGGGGCGGCTCCCCCCGTGGAAGCCGCCCCAAGTCGCGTCGGGCGACTACTTCTTGTCGAGCAGGTCCTGCACCTTGGCGCGGACGTCGTCCGTGGCAAGACCGCGGATCGTCAGCGTCGTACGGCGGCGCAGCACGTCGTCCGCCGTCTCGGCCCACTCGTTGTCGCGGGCGTAGACGACCTGTGCCCAGATCTCCGGGGCGTCCGGGTGGACCCGCTCGCCGAGCTCCGGGTTCTCGTTCGCCAGGCGGGCGATGTCGAAGGCCAGCGAGCCGTAGTGGGTGGCCAGGTGCCGGGCGGTGTCGGCGCCCATGCGCGGGCCGGGGGCCGGACCGTCGACGAGGAGGCGGTGGGCGACCGCGCGGGGGTTGGCGACACCCGGCAGCGGCAGCTTCTTCGGCAGCTCGGAGATGGGCTCGAAGTCCTCGCCCAGCGGGCGGCCCGGCAGCGCCTCCAGCTTCTTCATCACCGTACGGCCGATGTGGCGGAAGGTGGTCCACTTGCCGCCCGCGACGGACAGCATGCCGCCGCGGCCCTCCGTCACGACCGTCTCGCGCTTGGCCTTCGAGGTGTCTCCGGGGCCGCCCGGCAGCACGCGCAGACCCGCGAAGGAGTAGGTGATCAGATCACGGGAGAGCTGCTGGTCGCGGATGGAGAACGCGGCCTCGTCGAGTATCTGGGCCGTGTCCTTCTCGTTGACCGCGACGTCCGCCGGGTCGCCCTCGTACTCCTCGTCGGTCGTGCCGAGCAGCAGCATGTCCTCCCACGGGAGGGCGAAGGTGATGCGGTACTTGTCGATCGGGGTGGCGAGCGCGGCCTTCCAGGGGGAGGTGCGCTTGAGGACCAGGTGCGCGCCCTTGGAGAGGCGGATGGAGGGCGCCGCGTTCGGGTCCTCCATCTTGCGCAGGTGGTCCACCCACGGGCCGGTGGCGTTGAGCACCAGCCGTGCGGAGACGCCGAACTCGCTGCCGTCGAGGCGGTCGCGCAGCTCGGCACCGGTCACCCGGCCCCTGGTGAAGCGCAGACCGGAGACCTCGGCGTGGTTGAGGACGACGGCACCGGACTCGACGGCCGCGCGGACCGTCATCAGGGCCATCCGGGAGTCGTTCATCTGGTCGTCGCCGTACACGGCCACGGCCTTCAGGTTGTCGGTGCGCAGCTCGGGCACGTCCTGCGCGGCCTTCGAGGGGCTCAGCAGGTGCCCGACACCGTCGCCGAACGCCGACAGGGCGGAGTAGGCGAAGACGCCCGCTCCGAGCTTCGCCGCGCCGTGCGGCCCGCCCTTGTACACGGGGAGGTAGAACGTGAGCGGATTCGCCAGGTGGGGGGCCACCTGGCGGGAGACCGCACGGCGCTCGAAGTGGTTCTCCGCCACCAGCTTCACCGCGCCGGTCTGCAGGTAGCGCAGACCGCCGTGGAGAAGCTTGGAGGAGGCGGAGGAGGTGGCACCGGCGAAGTCGCCGGCGTCGACCAGGGCCACCCGCAGCCCGGACTGAGCGGCGTGCCAGGCGGTGGAGATGCCCAGGATGCCGCCGCCGATGACGAGGAGGTCGTACGTCGCCTTGGAGAGCTGCTCCCGGGTCTCGGCGCGGCTCGGGTTGGAGCCGGAGGCCGGGCGCGAACCAAGGGCAGGCACGGACTGGAGGGTGGCTTGACTGGTCATGCGGGTTCTTACTCCTCGTCCTCGATCCAGCCCATGGTCCGCTCGACGGCCTTGAGCCAGCTCTTGTACTCACGGTCGCGGGTCTCCGCGTCCATGTTCGGGGTCCATTCCGCGGCCCGGCGCCAGTTGGCACGCAGGTCCTCGGTGTTGGTCCAGAAGCCGACGGCGAGACCGGCGGCGTAGGCGGCGCCGAGGCAGGTGGTCTCGGCGACCATCGGGCGCACCACGGGGGCGTCCAGGACGTCGGCCAGGGTCTGCATCAGCAGGTTGTTGGAGGTCATGCCGCCGTCGACCTTGAGGGCCGTGAGCTCGACGCCGGAGTCCTTCGTCATGGCGTCGCTGATCTCACGGGTCTGCCAGGCGGTGGCCTCCAGGACGGCGCGGGCGATGTGCGCCTTGGTGACGTACCGGGTCAGGCCGGTGATCACACCGCGGGCGTCGGGACGCCAGTACGGGGCGAACAGGCCGGAGAAGGCCGGTACGAAGTAGGCGCCGCCGTTGTCCTCGACCGACAGGGCGAGGGTCTCGATCTCGGCGGCGGACTTGATCAGGCCCATCTGGTCGCGCATCCACTGGACGAGCGAGCCGGTGACGGCGATGGAGCCCTCGAGGGCGTACACGGGAGCCTGGTCGCCGATGCGGTAGCCGACCGTGGTCAGCAGGCCCGAGTACGAGTTGATGATCTTGTCACCGGTGTTCATCAGCATGAACGTGCCGGTGCCGTAGGTGGACTTGGCCTCGCCCTCGGAGAAACAGGTCTGGCCGAACAGGGCCGCCTGCTGGTCGCCGAGCGCGGAGGCGACCGGGATGCCGCCGAGCAGGTCGCCCAGCTTGCCGCCGGTGATCTCGCCGTACACCTCGGCGGAGGAGCGGATCTCCGGCAGCATCGCCAGCGGGACGCCGATGGACTCGGCGATCTTCTCGTCCCACTCCAGCGTGTGCAGGTTCATCAGCATCGTGCGGGAGGCGTTGGTGACGTCGGTGACGTGCTTGCCGCCGTTGACACCGCCCGTCAGGTTCCAGATGACCCAGGTGTCCATGGTGCCGAAGAGGATGTCCCCGGCCTCGGCGCGCTCACGCAGGCCCTCGACGTTGTCGAGCAGCCAGCGTGCCTTGGGGCCCGCGAAGTACGACGCGAGGGGCAGGCCCGTCTCGCGGCGGAAGCGGTCCTGGCCGACGTTGCGGCCGAGCTCCTTGCAGAGCGCGTCGGTGCGGGTGTCCTGCCAGACGAGGGCGTTGTGGACGGGCTCACCGGTGTTCTTGTCCCACAGCAGCGTGGTCTCGCGCTGGTTGGTGATGCCGATGGCCTTGATGTCGTCGCGGGTGATGCCGGCCTTCTCGACGGCCGAGGCGACGACCTCCTGGACGTTGGTCCAGATCTCCGAGGCGTTGTGCTCGACCCAGCCCGGCTTCGGGAAGATCTGCTCGTGCTCCTTCTGGTCGACGGAGACGATGCGGCCGTCGCGGTCGAAGACGATGCAGCGGGACGAGGTGGTGCCCTGGTCGATGGCGGCGATGAAGGGGCCGGCGGTGTGTGCGTCGGTCACGGTGTGCTCCTGAAAGTTCCGTATGAAGGGGCTGGATCTACGCGGTGCCTGTGAAGCGCGGTGCCGTTAAGCGGTGCTGTACGAGGTGGTGTACGCGGTGCTTGTAGCGGTGCTCTTAAGCGAAGGCGACGTTGTATATGCCTGCGGCGATCGCTCCGCCGACCAGCGGACCGACGACCGGGATCCAGGCGTAGCTCCAGTCGGAGCCGCCCTTGTTGGGCAGGGGGAGCAGGGCGTGCACGATGCGCGGGCCGAGGTCACGGGCCGGGTTGATCGCGTATCCCGTCGGGCCACCGAGCGAGAGGCCGATGCTGACGACCACGAGAGAGGTGATCAGGGCGCCGATGGTGCCGAGGCCCTTGCCGTCGCCGTTGAGACCCTGCGTGAGGATCGCGAGCACGAGCACGACGGTGCCGATGATCTCGGTGGCCAGGTTCTGCACCACGTGGCGGATCTCGGGGCCGGTGGAGAAGATGCCGAGCACGGGGCCGGCGCCGGTCTCCTGGGCCTCGACGGCCTTGACCTTGGTGGCCTGCGCGCCCGGACCGCCGACGATCTCCTTGTCGGTCAGGTGGGCCAGGAACTGGCCGTAGTAGGCGAGCCAGACCAGTGCGGCACCGATCATGGCGCCCAGCAGCTGACCGCCCCAGTAGGTGGGGAGGTCGCTGAAGTCCTTGTCCTTGATCGCGAGCGCGAGCGTCACGGCCGGGTTGAGGTGCGCACCCGAGAGGGGTGCCGAGATGTAGACCGCGGTCAGAACCGCGAAGCCCCACCCGAAGGTGATGGCGAGCCATCCGGCGTTGCGCGCCTTGGATGCCTTCAGCGTGACGGCGGCGCAGACGCCACCACCCAGCAGGATGAGTACGGCGGTACCGATGGTCTCGCCGATGAAGATGTCGGAGCTGGACACCCGCGACTCCTTTGTCCTTCGTCCAGGGGAAGCCGAACCCCGGGTCCCTCCGGTGGTCCGTGCTCTCGGGGGTGAGAGCGAAGCTCGGTCCTTGGCGTTGCCACACTCTAACGCGTATTGCCGGTAGGTGTTCGACAATGTCGACCGATGGACGGGAGTCTTGCCGTGGTGTTACCAGCTCGTCAAGAGCTCCGTTATCGAAAACACGATCGTTATTGATCGCTGTGAGCTATCGATCTTCGGACGCGAGCACACCGCGTGCGACCGGGCACATGGCGTGGTCGCCGGGGCCCGGCGGGGCACGGACCGTAGCCGCGCGGACACAGCGAAAAGGGGCGGTACGTCCTTGACGTACCGCCCCTTTCATGTACGAGTCGTGCCGAGGCTCAGAACCGCCCGGCGCCCAGGTCACGCGACACCGCGCGGGCGCAGTCGCGTACCGCCGCGATCAGCTCGGGACGCAGTTCCCCGTCCTTGCAGACCCGCTCGACGGCCCCGGTGATGCCCACCGCGCCGACCGGCATCCTTCGCCCGTCGTGGATCGGGGCGGCGACGGAGGCGACACCGGTCCAGGTCTCCTCGACGTCGGCCGCGTACCCGCGCGCGCGGGTGAGGTCGAGGACGCCCTCGAACTCGTCCGGCTCGCTGATGGTCCGCGGGGTGAAGGACGTGCGGTCGGCCTCCAGTACCTCGCTGTGCGCCACCGGGTCGTAGGCGGACAGGACCTTGCCCAGCGCCGTGGAGTGCAGCGGCTGCATGGCCCCGACCTCCAGGACCTGGCGGCTGTCGTCGGGCCGGAAGACGTGGTGCACGATCAGAACGCCCTGCTGGTGCAGGACGCCCAGGTAGACGCTCTCGCCGCTGGAGCGGGCCAGGTCGTCGGTCCACACCAGGGCGCGCGCCCGCAGCTCGTGCACGTCGAGATAGGTGGTGCCCAGGCGCAGCAGCTCGGCGCCCAGCTGGTAGCGCCCGGAGGCGTTGTCCTGCTCGACGAAGCCCTCGTGCTGCAGGGTGCGCAGTATGCCGTGGGCCGTGCCCTTGGCGAGGCCCAGCGACGAGGCGATGTCGGACAGGCCGAGCCGTCGCTCGCCGCCCGCGAGCAGTCGCAGCATCGCGGCCGCCCGTTCGAGCGACTGGATGTTCCGTGCCATCGCTGCGCTGCCCTCCGTCCCCTTCGGCCGCCGGTTGACGTACGGCCGTCACCGTTCGGCAATGTCGAACACTACCCGTCGCATGCGACCTCCTGCCAATGGCCGGTCGCCAAGTGTTTCCGTCGAATCCCCGCCCGAGCCACCCGCGCCACGCCCGTCCGCCCCGTGGACGGCCCCGACCTCGTGGAGCCGCTCGGGCTACCCTGGCGGCGTGCGCCTTCCATGGGAAGCGCAAAGCCGACAGCCGTCGCACTCCAGGGAGCATCTTCCATGGCCTCGTTGCCGAACCCGTCCCTTCCGTCCTCCTCCGCGCCCGCCGCGGACAGCCGGAGCCGAATCGACGCCCTCCGCCAGGCCCTCGCCACCCGTGTCGTGGTGGCCGACGGCGCGATGGGCACGATGCTCCAGGCGCAGGATCCGACGCTGGAGGACTTCGAGAACCTCGAAGGCTGCAACGAGATCCTCAACCTCACCCGGCCCGACATCGTCCGCTCCGTCCACCAGGCGTACTTCGAGGTGGGCGTGGACTGTGTGGAGACGAACACGTTCGGCTCCAACCAGTCGGCGGCGGGCGAGTACGAGATCGCCGACCGCATCTTCGAGCTGTCCGAGGCGGGCGCGCGCATCGCCCGCGAGGTCGCCGACGAGTTCGGCGCCGGGGACGGCCGCCAGCGCTGGGTCCTCGGCTCGATCGGCCCGGGCACCAAGCTCCCCTCGCTCGGCCACATGGCATACGACGTGCTGCGCGACGGCTACCAGCAGAACGCCGAGGGCCTGATCGCGGGCGGCTCGGACGCCCTGATCGTGGAGACCACCCAGGACCTGCTGCAGACCAAGGCGAGCCTGATCGGCGCCCGCCGCGCGATGGACGCGCTCGGCGTGGACATGCCGCTGATCTGCTCGCTCGCCTTCGAGACCACGGGCGTCATGCTGCTCGGCTCGGAGATCGGGGCGGCGCTGACGGCCCTGGAGCCGCTCGGCATCGACTTCATCGGCCTGAACTGCTCCACCGGCCCCGCCGAGATGAGCGAGCACCTGCGCTATCTGGCCCGCCATTCGCGCACACCCCTGATGTGCATGCCGAACGCGGGCCTGCCCATCCTCACCAAGGACGGCGCCTACTTCCCGCTGACCCCGCCGGAGATGGCCGACGCGCAGGAGAACTTCGTACGCGACTACGGCCTCTCGCTGGTCGGCGGCTGCTGCGGCTCGACACCGGAGCACCTGCGCCAGGTCGTCGAGCGGGTCCGCGACATCGCGCCCCCCGAGCGCCGGCCGCAGCCCGAGCCCGGCGCCGCCTCGCTCTACCAGACCGTGCCCTTCCGCCAGGACACCGCCTACATGGCCATCGGTGAGCGCACGAACGCCAACGGTTCGAAGAAGTTCCGCGAGGCCATGCTGGAGGCCCGCTGGGACGACTGCGTGGAGATGGCCCGCGACCAGATCCGCGAGGGCGCCCACATGCTCGACCTGTGCGTCGACTACGTGGGCCGCGACGGCGTCGCCGACATGGAGGAGCTGGCCGGACGCTTCGCCACCGCCTCCACGCTGCCGATCGTGCTCGACTCCACCGAGGTCCCGGTGATCCGCGCCGGCCTGGAGAAGCTGGGCGGCCGCGCGGTCATCAACTCCGTGAACTACGAGGACGGCGACGGCCCCGAGTCGCGCTTCGCCAAGGTCACCGCGCTGGCCCGGGAGCACGGCGCCGCGCTGATCGCGCTGACCATCGACGAGGAGGGCCAGGCCCGCACCGTCGAGCACAAGGTCGCCATCGCCGAGCGGCTGATCGAGGACCTGACGACGAACTGGGGCATCCACGAGTCGGACATCCTCATCGACTGCCTCACCTTCACCATCTGCACCGGCCAGGAGGAGTCGCGCAAGGACGGCGTCGCCACGATCGAGGCGATCCGCGAACTGAAGCGCCGCCGTCCCGACGTGCAGACCACGCTGGGCCTGTCCAACATCTCCTTCGGCCTGAACCCGGCCGCCCGCATCCTGCTCAACTCGGTCTTCCTCGACGAGTGCGTGAAGGCGGGCCTGGACTCGGCGATCGTCCACGCGTCGAAGATCCTGCCGATCGCCCGGTTCAGCGAGGAGGAGGTGAACACCGCCCTCGACCTGATCCACGACCGGCGCCGCGAGGGCTACGACCCCCTCCAGAAGCTGATGGCCCTGTTCGAGGGCGCCACCACCAAGTCCCTCAAGGCCGGCAAGGCCGAGGAACTGGCCGCCCTGCCGCTGGACGAGCGCCTCAAGCGCCGGATCATCGACGGCGAGAAGAACGGCCTGGAGACCGACCTGGCCGAGGCCCTGGAGTCCCGCCCCGCCCTCGACATCGTCAACGAGACGCTGCTGGACGGCATGAAGGTCGTCGGCGAGCTCTTCGGCTCCGGCCAGATGCAGCTGCCGTTCGTGCTCCAGTCCGCCGAGGTCATGAAGACCGCGGTCGCCTACCTCGAACCGCACATGGAGAAGTCGGACGCGGAGGGCAAGGGCACGATCGTCCTGGCCACCGTGCGCGGCGACGTCCACGACATCGGCAAGAACCTCGTCGACATCATCCTGTCCAACAACGGCTACAACGTCGTCAACCTCGGCATCAAGCAGCCCGTCTCCGCGATCCTGGACGCCGCCGAACAGCACCGCGCCGACGTCATCGGCATGTCCGGCCTGCTGGTCAAGTCCACGGTGATCATGAAGGAGAACCTGGAGGAGCTCAACCAGCGCGGCCTGGCCGCCGACTTCCCGGTCATCCTCGGCGGCGCCGCGCTCACCAGGGCGTACGTCGAACAGGACCTGCACGAGATCTACCAGGGCGAAGTCCGCTACGCCCGCGACGCGTTCGAGGGCCTGCGCCTGATGGACGCGCTGATCGGGGTCAAGCGTGGGGTGCCGGGCGCCGCGCTGCCGGAGCTGAAGCAGCGCCGGGTGCGGGCCACCACCGCTCCGGCCGCGGTCGAGGAGCGCCCGCAGGAAGGCCACGTCCGCTCCGACGTCGCCACCGACAACCCCGTGCCCACCCCGCCCTTCTGGGGCACCCGGGTCATCAAGGGCATCCAGCTCAAGGAGTACGCCTCCTGGCTGGACGAGGGCGCGCTGTTCAAGGGCCAGTGGGGCCTGAAGCAGGCCCGTACGGGCGAGGGAGCGACGTACGAGGAGCTCGTCGAGAGCGAGGGCCGTCCGCGGCTGCGCGGCCTGCTGGACAAGCTGCAGACCGAGAACCTGCTGGAAGCAGCCGTCGTGTACGGCTACTTCCCGTGTGTCTCCAAGGACGACGACCTGATCCTCCTGGACGAGCAGGGCAACGAGCGCACCCGCTTCACCTTCCCGCGCCAGCGCCGTGGCCGCCGGCTCTGCCTGGCCGACTTCTTCCGGCCGGAGGAGTCCGGCGAGACGGACGTCGTCGGCCTCCAGGTCGTCACCGTCGGCTCGCGCATCGGCGAGGAGACCGCCAAGCTCTTCGAGTCCAACTCCTACCGCGACTACCTCGAACTGCACGGCCTGTCGGTGCAGCTGGCCGAGGCCCTCGCCGAGTACTGGCACGCCCGCGTCCGCTCCGAGCTCGGCTTCGCCGCCGAGGACCCGGCGGACGTACAGGACATGTTCGACCTCAAGTACCGCGGTGCCCGCTTCTCCCTCGGCTACGGCGCCTGCCCCGACCTGGAGGACCGCGGCAAGATCGCGCGGCTCCTGGAACCGGAGCGCATCGGCGTCCACCTCTCGGAGGAGTTCCAGCTCCACCCCGAGCAGTCCACGGACGCCATCGTGATCCACCACCCGGAGGCCAAGTACTTCAACGCGCGGTAGCCGGGCACCCCGCGCCGACCGCCCCCATGCGGAGCCGCGCGAGCGTGCCTCCAGTGGCAGTCGCTTACCAAGAGGCACTTTCTCCACGAGGGTCGTACACTGGACGGTCCACTGCAGGCCGGTTCCCTCCTCGGGAACCGGCCTGCGCGTCCCTCAAGGAGGTGCGCCAGGATGACCACGACGGTCCCCGCGCTCGGAACCCGTACGGCCGAAGGCTCCGCCCTGCAAGCCGTGCTTCTCGACATGGACGGCACCCTGGTGGACACCGAGGGCTTCTGGTGGGACGTCGAGGTGGAGGTCTTCGCGGCCCTCGGCCACGCCCTCGACGACTCATGGCGGCATGTGGTGGTCGGCGGGCCCATGACCCGCAGTGCCGGGTTCCTGATCGAGGCCACCGGCGCCGACATCACCCTCGCCGAGCTGTCCGTGCTGCTCAACGACGGGTTCGAGGACCGTATCGGCCGGGCGCTGCCCCTGATGCCGGGAGCGGCCCGGCTGCTCGCCGAGCTTGCCGCGCACCGCATCCCCACCGCCCTGGTCTCGGCCTCGCACCGGCGCATCATCGACCGCGTCCTCGGCCTGCTCGGGCCCCAGCACTTCTCGCTGACCGTCGCGGGGGACGAGGTGGAGCGGACCAAGCCGTTCCCCGACCCGTATCTGATCGCGGCCGCCGGGCTCGGCGCCGAACCGGCGAGATGCGCGGTCATCGAGGACACGGCGACCGGTGTCGCCGCCGCCGAGGCGGCGGGCTGCCAGGTGGTCGCCGTCCCCTCGGTCGCGCCCATCGCCCCCGCCGCGCGGCGCACGGTGGTGAGATCACTCGAAGAGGTCGACCTCCCCTTTCTGCGCGGCCTGATGACGGAAATGCGCTAAAGCGTTCACGCAGCGTGCGGAAGTGAATGCGAGGGTAAGTCCGCGCGCTCGGTCGTGATCAGTCGCGCGGAATTGAATCACTGTCGGGTGGCCGAATTGAGGTCCGTCCGAACCCGGTTGAATCTGTGACGTTCGCCACTCGATCCCGGGTCGACATCGGGTTCGCCCTGTGTCTCCTGCCCCTTTTCGGGGGTGCTGGGCGTGCCCTTGTGTCCTGATTGATGGAACGCTGTACGAATCCTTCCGCTGTCGGGTTATCGGTGCGTCCACGTCCGGTTTCGCAGCGTGATGGGAACTCAACTCCGGTGCCTGCGAGCCGTCGTGGCGACGCGGACTAATGTCGTCGCGAGAACATCGCCATACCCTGTGTCCCGTCGGCGCCACCCCTGCATGCCGGGTACACGGACCTGACAGCTCTGGAGAAACTCGAGCATGAACCGCAAGACTTTGGTGCTGCCGGCCGTGATCGGCCTGCTTGCCCCGGTGCTCGCCGCTTGTGGCAGTTCCGACAGCGGGGGCAACGGCGGCGACGCGATCGTCGTCGGCACCACGGACCGGTTCACCGCCACGAAGGACGCCCCGGCTCCCCTCGACCCGGCGTACGCCTACGACGTGGGCACCTGGAACATCCTCCGCCAGACCGTGCAGACTCTGATGGTCCAGCCCCGCGGCGACGGCGAGCCGGAGCCCGAGGCCGCCGAGAAGTGCGGCTTCACCGACACCGGCAACGAGCGCTACGCCTGCACCCTGCGCAAGGACCTGAAGTTCGCCAACGGCGACGCGGTCACCGCGTCCGACGTGAAGTTCTCGATCGAGCGCGCGCTGCGCATCAAGGTGGACGGCGGCCCGGAGGCACTGCTCTCCACCGTCGACACCGTCGAGACCAAGGGCGACCGCGAGGTGATCTTCCACCTCAAGACCGCGGACGCGACCTTCCCGTTCAAGCTGTCCACCCCGGTCGCGGGCATCGTCAGCCCCGACGACTACGCGAAGGACAAGCTGCGCGACGGCTTCGACGTCGACGGTTCCGGCCCGTACACCCTCGAATCCGAGGTAAAGAACGACGAACTCGTCAAGGCCGTCTTCACCAAGAACCCCAATTACCAGGGTGCGTTGAAGGTGAAGAACGACAAGGTCGAGATGCGCTCCTTCCCGGAGGACGCCGCCGGCATGGGCGCCGCGCTCGACAAGGGTGACATCGACATGATGACCCGCACGATGACGCCGGAGCAGATCAAGAAGCTCTCCAACGCCTCGGGCAACATCGATCTCATCGAGATGCCCGGCCTGGAAATCCGCTACCTCGGCTTCAACACCAACGACTCGGCGGTCAAGGCGAGGGCCGTACGCCAGGCCATGGCCCAGATCATCAACCGCGCCGAGCTCGTCTCCAAGGTCTACGGCACCGGGGCCGAGCCGCTCTACTCGCTGGTCCCGGCCAGCATCACCGGCCACTCGAACTCGTTCTTCAACAAGTACGGCGACCCGAGCACGGCCAAGGCGGCGAGCCTGCTGAGCAAGGCCGGCATCACCACCCCGGTGAAGCTGACCCTGCACTACACGACCGACCACTACGGTACGGCCACCGCCGACGAGTTCGAGGTGCTGAAGAAGCAGCTCAACGACAGCGGCATGTTCGACGTCAGCATCAAGGGCACGGCCTGGAAAGCGTTCCGCCCGGCCGAGCAGAAGGGCGACTACGAGGTCTACGGCATGGGTTGGTTCCCCGACTTCCCCGACGCCGACAACTACCTCGCGCCGTTCCTCGACAAGGACAACACCCTCGGCTCGCCCTATGCCAACAGCGATATCCGCAACACCCTGATCCCCGAGTCCCGTCGCGAAGCCGACCGTCTCACCGCGTCGAAGAGCCTCACCACCATCCAGGACATCGTGGCCAACGACGTACCCCTGCTGCCGCTGTGGCAGGGCAAGCAGTACATTGCCGCGCGGGACGACATCACGGGCGCCGAGTGGGCGCTCAACTCCTCCTCCACCCTCCAGCTGTGGGAGCTCGGCCGCGGTGTGAAGGGCTGAGGGGCGTCCCCGCCCGGGGCCGGGACGGCCCCGGGTTCCAGTGACCCGACGAGAAGGCACATGCTCGTGAACATGCGCAACCAGTGGCCAGTCCTGCCGATCGTGGCGGGGCTGGCCTCAGGCCTGTTGACCGGATGCGGCTCTCAGGAGGGCGGCTCGGGCGGCAGCGGCTCCTCGGTCGTGATGGGGATGTCCGACGACGTCCTGGCCACCGACCCCGCCTCCGGTTACGACCCGGGCTCCTGGCTGTTGTTCAACAACGTCTTCCAGTCGTTGCTGAGCTTCCCGGAAGGCGGTACCGAGCCGCAGCCGGAGGCCGCGAAGCAGTGCACGTTCACCGACACGGGGACCAGGGTCTACAAGTGCACGCTGAAGGAGGGACTGAAGTTCAGCAACGGTGACGCGCTCACCTCGAAGGACGTCAAGTTCTCCTTCGACCGCACGCTGCGGATCCATGACGACGCCGGTCCGGCGATCATGTTCCCCATGCTCGACGAGGTCCAGGCGCCGGATGCCGAGACCGTTATCTTCAAACTCAAGTACGCCGACGCCACCTTCCCGAGCAAGATAGCCTCCGGCGCCGGCTCGATCGTCGACCACCAGCAGTACTCCGCGACCGGGCTGCGCAAGGACGACGAGGCTGTCGGCTCGGGACCGTACAAGCTGGACTCCTTCAGCAAGGACGAGGCCGTCTTCTCGGTCAACTCCGGCTACAAGGGCACCGCCGAGGTGAAGAACTCCGGCATGACGCTGAAGTTCTTCCACGGAGACCAGGCCGCCCTGAAGAACGGCCTCCTGAACGACAAGGTCGACTTCGCCTACCGCGGCCTCACCGCCGACGACATCGCGGACATCGACAACGACACGTCCACCGGCAAGGGCGTCGACCTCGTCGAGGGCACCAGCGCCGAGGTGCAGCACCTGGTCTTCAACATGAGCGACCCGGTGGCGGGCAAGCTCGGCGTGCGCAAGGCCATCGCCTACCTCCTCGACCGCGACGCCCTGGTCGACCAGGTCTACGAGAACACGGCGACGCCGCTCTACTCGATCATCCCGGCCGGTATCGCCGGTCACAGCACCGCGTTCTTCGACACCTACGGTGCCCGCCCCTCGAAGACGAAGGCCGAGGCCGCCCTGCACTCCGAGGGCATCACCGGCAAGGTCAAGCTGACCCTCTGGTCGACGCCCTCGCGCTACGGCCCGTCCACCGACGCCGAGTTCGCGGCTATCGCCAAGCAGCTCAACGCGAGCGGACTCTTCGACGCGACCGTGAAGTCCGTGGCCTTCGACCAGTACGAGAAGGACATCGCCGCCGGCAAGTACGGCGTGTACGTGAAGGGCTGGGTGCCCGACTACCCGGACCCGGACAACTTCACGGCCCCCTTCTTCGGCAAGGGCAACGTGCTGAGCAACAACTACACCAACAACACCATCACTTCCGACCTCATCCCGAAGACCGCCGCCGAGAGCGACCGCTCCGCGACCGACAAGACGTACGGCGAACTTCAGGACGTCGTCGCCCAGCAGCTCCCGGTCATCCCGATCTGGCAGGCCAAGCAGTACGCGGTCGTGCGCGACAACGTCTACGGCCTCGAGTACTGCCTGGACGCCTCGACGGTCTTCCGCTTCTGGGAGATCCACAAGGGCTGACCTCCGCGAGGGCCGGCACCCGACGAGGGGCGGCGCCCGCTCCGCACACACCGAGGGCGCCCCCTTCTTCAGAAGGGGGCGCCCTCGGCGCTGCCTGCTGTGGCCGGCGAACTACTGGGCGCCGGGGCGCACCAGCCCGCTCTCGTACGCGTACACCGCTGCCTGCACCCGGTCGCGGAGCCCCAGCTTGGTCAGGACGTGACCGACATGCGTCTTGACGGTGGTCTCGCTGACGAAGAGGTCGGCGGCGATCTCCGCGTTGGACAGGCCGCGCGCCACCAGCTTGAGCACCTCCACCTCACGCTCGGTCAGCGTGTGCAGCGTGTCCGGAACCGGATCGTCACCCGACGGCAGATGCCCTGCGTACTTGTCGAGCAGCCGACGCGTGATGCTGGGTGCCAGCATCGCCTCGCCCGCCGCGACGACCCGGATCGCCTGCACCAGCTCGTTGGCCGGGGCGTCCTTGAGGAGGAAGCCGCTGGCCCCGGCGCGCAGCGCCTCCACCACGTACTCGTCGAGGTCGAAGGTCGTCAGCACCAACACCTTCGCCGGGCCGTCCCGGCCGGGGCCGGTGATCTGCCGGGTCGCCTCGACACCGTCCATCCGCGGCATACGGATGTCCATCAGAACCACATCGGGCTGCAGAGCACGCACCTGGTCGAGCGCCTGGAGGCCGTCTCCGGCCTCGCCGACGACCGCGAGGTCCTGCTCCGCCTCCAGGATCATCCGGAAGCCGGTACGCAGCAGCGGCTGATCGTCGACCAATAGGACGCGGATGGCCACGTAAGTCTCCTTCGCTAGTCCGGCCCCATTCTGCCCTGCTGGATGTCGGTCGACTCGGGCGCCCTGACCGGCAGCGGGTACGGCGGGGGAGTGCCACCGAATTCAGGACATACCGCCTGGTGGTCGCACCAGCCGCAGAGCTTGGTGGGACGCGGCCGCCACTCACCCGTCTCGGTGGCCAGCCGGATGGCCTCCCACAACGCGAGCAGCTTCCGCTCGACACGCTCCAGGTCGGCGATCGCCGGGTCGTACGTCAGCACGTCCCCGCTGCCGAGATAGACGAGCTGGAGACGGCGCGGGACCACCTGCTTCAGCCGCCACACCACCAGTGCGTAGAACTTCATCTGGAACAGGGCACCCTCGGCGTACTCCGGCCGTGGCGCCTTGCCCGTCTTGTAGTCGACGATCCGCACGTCGCCCGTCGGGGCCACGTCGACCCGGTCGATGATGCCTCGCAGCTTGAGCCCCGAGTCGAGCCGTGCCTCGACGAACAGCTCACGCTCGGCGGGCTCCAGCCGCGTCGGGTCCTCCAGGCTGAACCAGCGCTCCACCAACTGCTCGGCCTCACCCAGCCAGCGCGCCAGCCGCTCGCCCTCGGGATCGTCGGCGAACAGCTCCACGACCTCCGGTCTGGTCTCCCGCAGCCGGTCCCACTGACCCGGGATCAGGGACTTGGCCCGCGGCGCCGTCCGCTCCGTCGCCGGAGCGTCGAAGAGCCGCTCCAGGACCGCGTGCACCAGAGTGCCGCGGGTGGCCGCCTCGCTCGGCTTCTCGGGCAGCTTGTCGATCACCCGGAACCGGTACAGCAGCGGGCATTGCATGAAGTCGCTGGCGCGCGAGGGCGACAGCGACGCCGGGGGCACGGCGGCCACGGCGCCACCGCTGCCGGGCTCCGCGACGCCGTCGGTGCTGGTTTCCATGACGACAGACCTTACGGCCCGCCACTGACAGTCACACCGTCCCGGCTCGTGCGACGGCACGGAAAACAGAGGGGGTGCCGGGGCCGAACGCGCCGCGACGGCCGCATACCATCGACCGGAGACCCTCCTGCCCTGCATGATCGAGAGCGGGAGACGCTTCGAACGAGGGGACATCGTGGACGAGAGCGGCGGGAGCGGGCAGCCGCGGTCCGGCAACGACACGACCACCGAGCGGCACGCAGGGCCCGAGGCCCCCGCCGCCGACGCCGTACGCCCCGAGACGGAGTCGCAGGAGGACCGCACCCGGCCGGAACCCACAGGGTCCGACGGCGAGACCCCGCCGGCGCCGGCCCCCACGCAACAGGGAACGGCGCAGGGAGCGGACGCACCGCACCGCACCGAGCGTGATCCCAGCGGCGAGCCGGGCACCAGCGGACAGGACGGCAACCCGGAGGGTTCCGCACCCGAGGTGCCCACCGCCCCCCGGCCCCCGGCCGACGACACCACCACCGGCGCCCCTGCCCCCCGTACCCTCGCCGCGACCGGCCGGAGGCGACCGCCCAAGCGTTCCAAGGAGCCCGGAGGCGGGCTGCTCATGGGGCGGCCCTTCGGCGTCCCCGTGTACGTGGCGCCCAGCTGGTTCCTCGTGGCCGCCCTGATCACCTGGGTGTTCGGCGGCCAGCTCGACCGCGTGCTGCCCGAACTCGGCGCCGCCCGCTACCTCGTCTCCCTCTTCTTCGCGGTCGCCTTCTACGCCTCCGTACTCATCCACGAGCTGGCCCACACCGTCGCCGCGCTCCGCTTCAAGCTCCCGGTGCGCCGCATCCAGCTGCAGTTCTTCGGCGGGGTGTCGGAGATCGAGAAGGAGTCGGAGACCCCCGGCCGGGAATTCGTGCTCGCCTTCGTCGGACCGCTGCTCTCGCTCATCCTCTCGGGCCTCTTCTACCTCGCCATGCAGACCGTCGAGCCCGGCACCGTCCCGGGCGTGCTGCTGGCCGGTCTGATGGTCTCCAACCTGATCGTCGCCGCCTTCAACCTGCTTCCCGGGCTCCCGCTCGACGGCGGCCGCATGCTCCGCGCCGTCGTCTGGAAGATCACCGGCAGGCCGATGACCGGCACCATCGCCGCCGCGTGGGTCGGCCGGGCCCTCGCCGTCTCGGTACTGATCGGACTGCCCCTGCTCACCCAGTCCGGCACCCTCGGCGACGCACCCGACGACATCGGCGGCATGGACACCGTCATGGACGCGCTGCTCGCCGCCATCCTCGCCGCGATCATCTGGACCGGCGCGGGCAACAGCCTGCGCATGGCCCGTCTGCGCGAACACCTCCCGGAGCTGCGCGCCCGCTCCCTCACCCGGCGCGCCGTCCCCGTCGAGACCAACACCCCGCTCTCGGAGGCACTGCGCCGCGCCAACGACGCCGGGGCCCGCGCCCTGGTCGTGGTCGACCCGGACGGCGAGCCCCTCTCCCTCGTCCGCGAGGCCGCCATCGTCGGCGTACCGGAGCACCGCCGCCCCTGGGTCGCCGTCAGCGGTCTGGCCCAGGACCTCACCGACGGCATGCGGGTCTCCGCCGAACTCGCCGGCGAGGACCTCCTGGACACCCTGCGGGCCACTCCCGCCACGGAGTACCTGGTGGTGGAGGAGTCCGGCGAGATCTACGGCGTCCTGTCGGCGGCGGACGTGGAACGCGCCTTCGTGAAGGCGATGGCCCGGCCTTCCTAGTGGTCGGCACCCCCTGCGGGGACCGGTAGGCTGTTCACATGTCCGAACCGACCGGTGCCGCCCGCAGGCGCGGGCCCTTCAAGGTCGGGGACCAGGTTCAGCTGACCGACCCCAAGGGCCGCCACTACACGTTCACGCTCGAAGCGGGGAAGAACTTCCACACCCACAAGGGTTCCTTCCCGCACGACGAGCTGATCGGCGCTCCCGAGGGCAGCGTTGTCCGCACCACCGGAAACGTCGCCTACCTCGCGCTGCGCCCCCTGCTCCCCGACTACGTCCTGTCCATGCCCCGCGGTGCTGCCGTGGTCTACCCCAAGGACGCGGGGCAGATCCTCGCCTTCGCCGACATCTTCCCCGGCGCACGCGTCGTGGAAGCGGGCGTAGGCTCCGGCTCGCTCAGCAGCTTCCTGCTGCGCGCCATCGGCGACCAGGGCATGCTGCACTCCTACGAGCGCCGCGAGGACTTCGCCGAGATCGCCCAGCAGAACGTGGAGCGCTACTTCGGCGGCTCGCACCCCGCCTGGCAGCTCACCGTCGGCGACCTCCAGGACAACCTGTCCGACACGGACGTCGACCGTGTCATCCTCGACATGCTCGCCCCCTGGGAGTGCCTGGAGGCCGTCTCCAAGGCGCTCGTCCCCGGCGGCATCCTGTGCTGCTACGTGGCGACCACCACCCAGCTCGCGCGGACCGTCGAGTCCATCCGCGAGATCGGCTCCTTCAACGAGCCGACCGCCTGGGAGTCGATGATCCGCAACTGGCACGTCGAGGGCCTGGCCGTCCGCCCCGACCACCGGATGATCGG
The DNA here is from genome assembly GCF_052543295.1 of Streptomyces sp. SAS_270. Lineage (NCBI taxonomy): Bacteria > Bacillati > Actinomycetota > Actinomycetes > Kitasatosporales > Streptomycetaceae > Streptomyces > Streptomyces sp. SAS_270. The sequence continues at coordinate 2,042 of NZ_JBMNDS010000117.1, read as the reverse complement.
CCACACCGGCTTCCTGCTCACCGCCCGCCGCCTCGCGGACGGCGTCGAGCCGCCCATGCGCCGCCGTCGCCCCGCCAAGGGCGCCTACGGCGAGGACTACACGGGACCCAACGCCGACGGCGGCTCCGGCCGCTGACGACCCAACGCACCACGACTGTGGCCGAGTTCCCGGAACGCTCCCGGAACTCGGCCACAGCACTTTTCCGTTGACGCCGCGCCAGAACCTCGGACCCCGCCGTTCCGCTCCCCTGTGACGTGTGGCACCATGCGGGTCACCCCACCGGCACAGCCCTCACAGGAGACACATCTCTCGTGCAGCAATCCGCCGTCCCGGAACTGGCGCACACGCACGCCCGCCCCATCCACTGGCTCGCCACGGCCACCGCCCTCGCCGGTGTCGTCGCACTCTCCTCCGTGCTGCAGCCGTCACCGGCGACCGCGGCCCAGCACGGCCCCGAGGCGAAGCCCGCTCCCGCGGTCGCGGCCGCCCCGAGCACCACTGGAGTCGACTTCCCGATCGAATGCGGCCCCGCCAAGGCCCTCGTGGAGACGAAGGCCTCCGGGGACCTCGACGGCGACGGCAGCCCGGAAACCGTGGCAGTGGTCCGCTGCGACGCCGGCTCCGGCACCCCGCCGAGCGGCATCTACGTCCTCACCCGGGCCGAGGGCGAAGCCCGCCCCCGTGTGGTGGCCACCCTCGTCGACCCGAAGAAGCGCCTGAGCGTCACCGACTTCGCCGTCCACGACGGAGCCGTCACGGCGACCCTGCTCGGCTACTCCTCGACCGACGTACCCAGTTGCTGCCCGGACGTGAAGGACAGCGCCAAGTGGCAGTGGAAGGACGGAGCGTTCGTCCGCTCGACCCCGTCCCAGGCCCGGAGTGTGTGAGGAAACAGACAGGCCGTGACGCGGGGTGCTCCAGTGGTCACTCCGCGTCCGGTCCGTACACCTCGACCCTGTCCGAAACCCGACGTACGTGGATGCAGTCGCCCGGGCACTCCTTCGCCGAGTCCACGACATCCCGCACAAGCGTCAGCGGTACGGGTGTTGTGGCGCCCGTGTCCTGCAGCAGCTCGTCGTCGGCGCTCTTCACATAGGCCAGGCCGTCGATGTCCAGCTCGAAGACCTCGGGGGCGTACTGGACGCAGATGCCGTCACCGGTACAGAGGTCCTGATCGATCCAGACCTCCAGTGCGTCGCCGTCGACTCCGGCCTTCTGCTGCACGGTCATGTCTCCTGCCGTTTCCTGCGTCGGCCGAACCGGAATAAAAAGCAAGTCGGCCCAGCTCTGACGGGTGTTGAACAGTTCGACCCTACCTCTGGCGGCTTCCCAATCATGTTCGGTGGGTATTCCCCTGGCGTGAGGGAGAGCGCAAGGGTGAAGATCGGACACACCCCGACAGTCTTTGTGATCTAGGGGTTTCAATCGACACCCACCCAGGTAGGGTCTGGAAGCGTCCAGCTCCCCTTGGAGGAGGTGAGGACCGTGGCAGCCCACGACGACGACATGAACCGCGGCATCCGCCCGGGACGAGGGTCCGATGACCCCGCCGGGCAGATTGCCTACCTTGAGCAGGAGATCGCCGTCCTGCGACGCAAGCTCGCCGACTCTCCGCGGCATACGAGGATTCTCGAAGAGCGGATCGTCGAGCTGCAGACCAACCTGGCAGGCGTGTCCGCCCAGAACGAGCGGCTCGCCAACACACTCCGCGAGGCCCGCGACCAGATCGTGGCCCTCAAGGAGGAGGTCGACCGGCTCGCACAGCCGCCGGCCGGCTTCGGTGTCTTCCTCGAGGCGAACGAGGACGGCACGGCGGACATCTTCACCGGCGGCCGCAAGCTCCGGGTGAACGTCAGCCCCAGCGTCGAGCTCGAAGAGCTCAGGCGCGGCCAGGAAGTGATGCTCAACGAAGCGCTCAACGTGGTCGAGGCCATGGAGTACGAGCGCGTCGGGGACATCGTCACCCTCAAGGAGATCCTTGAGGACGGCGAGCGGGCCCTGGTGCTGGGGCACACGGACGAGGAACGAGTGGTGCGGCTCG
>NZ_JBMNDS010000116.1:0-26188 GCF_052543295.1 Streptomyces sp. SAS_270 | reverse complement strand
CCTCCTGGTCCGGTGGACCCAGAGGCAGCCTGAGCCGTAAATCCCCGCTCAGCCCTGGAGGGTGGACAATCCCCTCCCTTCAGGGAGGGGAGCCTTCAACAGAAGAAATCGGGCAGTTCCCGGGCAGCCGGCAGCGGGGTGCCCGGCGGCAGGGAGCGGATCTGGACGAAGGCGTGCTCGAACTGGGCGTAGGAGAATCCGTCCAGCCCGGAAGCGACGACCAGGATGTTCCCGCCCCGGCGCCAGGCCCGGTAGCGCCAGGTGTAGTCGAGTCCGGGGCGCCGCTCGTGCGTGACGTCAACATCGGGCGGGCCCAGCAGCGCGGTGAACGTGTCGACCACGGCCTGCAGTTGCGCATCGAACGTGCCCTCCGGCGGGTCGATGAGACTGTGCCAGCCGGGCTGCGCTCCCCAGTAGTCCTCCCCTATCGCCCCGTCGGGATGCACGTAGTACTCGTAGGCGAACGGCATGGCGAAGCAGTCGTCGCCGTAGACCAGATGCCCCGCGGGCGTGCAGGCCTTCTCCTCGAGATCGCCGAGCAGGTCCTCGCCCGTGCGCCAGCCGGCGGCGCGCATCGCCTGCTCGGTGAGAGCGTCCTCGCTCCAGTCGAGTTCCGCCATGGAGGCGATCTGCGCGGCGAGTTCAGGGGTGAGAGGGCAGACCGCCACGATCCAGGGCGAGTCCTCGTCATCGGAGGGGTCGAGGGGCGCGTCGCTCACGGGTAACTCTCTGTCTTCGCAGGGTGGTTGCGGGCGTCGACGCGGGCGCACCGACGGCTGTCCGCCAGGGATCCGCGTCACCCTACCGGGCCATCAGCGCGCGCCCGGCTGCTGCCTGGCAGCAGGCACCGCTCCCGGAACCCTTATTGGTTTGCCGCCGACCGTCCCGGTCGGATAGGAAGCTTGCATGCTAAAAGGCGGCAAGGTGGCGCTCAGAGCCCGGCACGAGGACGACATCCCGGTCCTGCGGACCGAGCTCTACGACGACGTGGTCAACTCCTCGCGGGCCGAAGGCGGGCCATGGCGGCCCATCACGCCCGACTCGAAGGACCCCCGGCTCGTGGTGAACGACAAAGAGCAAGGCCACGTCCCGTTCTCCGTGGTCGAACTCGACGGCGGCACACTGGTCGGCACAGCGACCCTGTGGGGCATCGACAACCACAACCGGACCGCACACATCGGACTGGGACTGCTGCCCTCCTCACGCGGCAAGGGCTACGGCACCGACGTGGTCGCAGTGCTGTGCCACTACGGCTTCATCGTGCGCGGCCTGCACCGGCTGCAGATCGAGACACTCTCGGACAACACCGCGATGCTGCGCTCCGCCGAACACAACGGCTTCGTCCGCGAGGGCGTACTGCGCTCCTCGGCCTGGGTGATGGGCGAGTTCCTCGACGAGGTGCTGCTCGGACTCCTCGCCCAGGACTGGAAGCCGGACCCGAAGAATTCCTGACACCACGGCCCAGCCCGCCGGCACGGGTGCGCGCGCAGCAGCGAACGGCCCGCTCTTGCGCCACGGGTGTGGGCGGCGGGGAGCTGCGGGCCCAGGCGGCGCCACCGGCGACAGCTGAGGCCCTGAGAACCCTTCTTCGACCTGCTGTTGATCACGTTGTCCCGTCCCCCTGAAGGTTGACCGTCCTCACTGTGACCACCACCGTCGCGGTAGTGCTCTCCGATCTGGACTCCAGCTGTGGTCTCCTTAAGTTGTGGAGGTCATAGCTGCGAGCGTGATTGCGGTTCTGGGCACGCTCATGGGGTCAGGACTCACCTACGCCTTTCAACAGCGCAACACGAGTCGGCAGCAGCAGTACGCACGCGCAGAGAGGCTGCGCCAGGAGCAGCTGGATGCCTTTGCTGCATGCGGAGGCGCCCTCGCGAACTACCGTCGCGGCCAGATGGATCTGTGGTTCGGGACCCACCGGCATCAAGGGCAATCCGACATCCCGGAATTGAACCGGGAGAGTCAGCGCCTCAGGGCGGTCGCGCTCGAAGCGATCTTTCGTGTTGATCTACTCACCGATGTCGGGAGCCTCGCGGCAGCCGGTCGGCATGCCCTCAAGATGATCGACCGGCTCTACAAGGCCAGCAGTGAGCGGGAGCTCGACCTCCTCCGTGCGACAACCCGGGACGCAATCGATGCGTTTATCAGCGCGTCGCGACCGTTGGTTACTGTCCGTTCTCGCGAGTGACAGACTGGCGGCCAGCTGTGGGACCGGGTGCTGGACGATGTCGTGGCGCCCAGTCCGGCGCCCGATCACCTGCCCTGACGGATCACGCGGCCTGGACGGCTGTCGTTGGCGCCGAGTTGACGGACGGACGCCGCCTCCCCCGCGCCCGCCCCGCCCCGCCCCGCCGGTCCACCGCGTCCTGGGCCGAGTACGGCCGCGGGCGTGCCGGATCGGCGCCGGGCGTACCGGCGAGGATCCTGTCGCCGTCTGCGCCGGCAGAGCACTTTCGTGCCCGGCACCGCGGTGAGGGTGCTGCACGCCTACTATTCGACGCAGTTCGGCTCATGGCCCGGTTTCGGGCGGACAACTCCTGCCTACGAGGACATATGTTCATACGTTCTGCCGTTGCTGCCCTGACGGGCGCGCTGTGCCTGTCCGCCCTCACCGTGACGAGCGCCGACGCCGACGCCGGCCAGGGAGACACCCAGGTCGTCCAGGTCGTCGTCAACAACGGCAACCCGGTCGTGGTCGGCGCCACCGCGACGAAGACAGTCACGCTGAGCATCACCGTCAGCGACAACTCGGGGATCAAGGACGCCTACGGGTGGCTCTACCACGGGTCGTTCGACAACCCCGACGGCTTCGCGGGGCCCGGTTCCGACACACCGCTGGACTGCACCCCCGTCACCGGCAGCACCACCACCTCCACCTGCACCACCAGCATCGTCATCGATCCCAACGCGACCCTCATCAACGCCAACGCCGGTACCTGGCACGTCTGGACCTCCGTCGACGCAGTCGACTTCGACTACATCCAGAAGGACAGCGCGAGCACCTTCCTGATGAAACGTGCCGCCAAGCTGACCGCCGACGCCTCCCCCGAACCGGTCGTCGCGGGCAAGACCATCACCGTCAAGGGCACCCTGAACCGCGCCAACTGGGACAACGACACCTACGGCGGCTACGCGGGCCACGCGGTGAAGCTGCAGTTCCGCAAGGCCGGCACCACGACCTACAACACCGTGAAGACGGTGACCAGCGGCGCAGGCGGCGCCCTCAAGACCACCGCGACCGCCTCCGTGGACGGCTACTGGCGCTGGAGCTTCGCCGGAACCAGCACGACCGCAGCGGCCACCGCCACGGGTGACTACGTGGACGTGACGACGGGCTGACCCGGCAGGAGGGGCGGCGGGTGGCCTGAGGCCGAAACGGACCTCGAACCAGGCCGCTCACTGGGTGTTCGCCGGACGCCGGGGCGGCCTTCGTCTGATCATGTGCTGCGACCAGCCGCCGGTGAATACCCTGGAGCGCTCGACGACTTACACCTGGCAGTGATCAAACGGGGGCTCATGAGCAGCGAACGCAACGACGTCCCGGATGTGCCCGACCCCCCGGACGACAGCCAGGGTGCCACGGTCTCTGCTGCCGAAGTGGTGTCGGACGTGGCCCTCGTGGTGGCAAGCATGGCAGCCACGCCGTTCCTGCAGGCGATCTCCACGTACTTCGGCAACGCCCTTGCGAAGGGGATGAGCACAGGAACCCGCGAGATCCTGCGCCGGTTCATCGGGCGCCAGGCCCGGGCGAGCCTGGACGAGGCCGCCGACGACATCCACGCCATCCACCTCCGCACCGAGGACGGCTGGCAGATCGAGATGCACGTGGACATCGCGCCCGAAGCCCTGGCCCAACTGCCCGCCCTGTGCGACGCCGATGCGCCGGTCAGCGAAGCCGACCGACGCCCTGGCACGGCAGCGACGATCCACTGGGAACACGCGGGCCGCTGGACGGCGATGACGGTAAGCAGCAACGGGCATCTCGTCAGATTCACATGGGACGCCGAGGCCGAACAGTGGCGCGAGCGCCCCGGCCGGCGCCCCATTCTCGTGACCTAGGGGGTGTTGCTTCGGCGCAGCGTCCGCTCCTGGCAGGAGCCGGCCGGGCAGGGCACCACCATCGTCGTGGCCGCGCCGGCGGAAGGGCGTGAGGTGCTAGCGGGTGACCGCGTTGAACACCGGGTAGACCCGCGGCTGCGCGTCAGAGACGCCGAGTTCCTTCAGGATCGGAATGATCGTCTCGCCGAACTGCTGGAATGCCTCCTCGGACTCCCAGACGTCCACGACGAGCCAGCCGTCGGAGGTGGGGGCGGCCGTGTGCGAGACGAGACCGGCCACCGGCCAGTCGGAGGGACTCTTGACCGGGCCCGGCCGGCCGGCCACCATCTCGGCACTCCGCTCGTACTGGGCCTGGGTCATCCCCGGCAGTTCGAAAACCACGACGATCGCCACGCTGAGCTCCCTTGCACAGAGGTACACAGTCCTCCGGCCAGCTGACCATCCCGGCGAGCCGCCTGCCCGCCGGTGTGAGCCGAACGGGGCACGGACAACAGCGGCGCCGCCCGGCCCGCTGTCCGTCACGCATTCCGTCCCCGGGAACAGAGCAAGGGGCCTGGCGCATGTGTCTGTCGCGGCCACCGCCGGGAAATCAGTTGGTCCCCGCGGCGGTGACGGACAGGATGGCGGCGTGACGTTGAAGTATCCCTGCGTGTGCTGCGGTTGGCTGACGATGGACGAGCCGCCGGGCTCGTATCAGATCTGTCCGCTCTGCTTCTGGGAGGACGACGCCATCCAGCTTCGCTGGCCGGACTACTCAGGCGGAGCGAACCGGCCGTCACTGATCGAGGCCCAGGCGAACTACCAGGCCCTGGGGGCATGCGAGGAACGCGCCGTGGAGCTCGTCCGTCCGCCTCTGGAGGACGAGGCGAAGGACCTGAGCTGGCGCCGGATCGATCCCGCGCGCGACCGCTTCGAGCCCGGCGGAATCGCGCTGGCCGCGTGGCCCGAGGACCGCACGGTCCTGTACTGGTGGCGTTATCGGAACACGGGTTTTTGGCGTCCCGGCGCCGGATGACGCCGGTGCCCGGCCTGTTCGCCGAGCCGGGCTCACCGCACCGACTCACTCCCCCGCCTGCCGCTGCCGCAGGGGATCTGCCGTCGTTCGGCAAGCGCTTCCTCACGCCGTGACCTGGCGTGTACGTTGTCCAGGCCGGGGAGTTGATGCCCGGCGTACGGGCTGTCGCCTCCCGCCGTCACGGAGAACATTTTTCATGGACCAGTCCGTGCGCAGGCGTCGTCGGGCGCTGTTCCTGCTCTTCCTGCTTGCCGGTATCGCGATGTCCTCGTGGGTGACGCGCACCCCGGCCATCCGGGATGCGCTGGAGGTTTCCACGGCGCAGATGGGGCTGGTTCTGTTCGGGCTGGCGTTCGGCTCGATGCTGGGGGTCCTCGGTTCGGGCCGGCTGGTTTCCCGAACCGGGACGCGGCCGGTGCTCTTCTGGGCCGCGGTGCTGCTCGTCCTCGGGCTGGCCACGGTCTGCGCGGGCAGTCTGATGCTGTCCCTGCCGTTGGTGACGGCCGGGCTGTGCGCCTTCGGCGTCGGGATGGGTGCCGGCGATGTGGCCGCGAACATCGATGCCACGGACGTGGAGCGGATATCCGGCGTGACGACCATGCCGGCCCTGCACGGATGCTTCAGCCTGGGCACGGTCCTTGGAGCCGGGGCGGGCATGGGCGCAACAGCGGCCGGCGTCCCGGTCCACTGGCACCTTGCGGCGGTCACCGCTCTTGCTGTCGCGATCTCCTCCTTCGCGCCGCGCGCCGTCCCGGCGGGCACCGGCCGCGCCGCCGCCGGCAAGTCGGCGACGGCGCATGGCCCCGGATCCCGCCCGGCGGTGTGGAGGGACGGGAAGCTCGTCCTCATCGGTGCGATCGTGCTGGCCATGGCGCTGGCCGAGGGGGCGGCAAACGACTGGCTGCCGCTCCTCATGGTCGACGGTCACGGCATGGATGCCACCCTGGGCTCGCTCGTCTACACCGGTTTCGCCGCCGCGATGACCCTGGGACGGTTCGCCGCTTCCTTCTTCCTGCGCCGCTTCGGCCGCGCCCGGGTCATGCGGGTCAGCGCCATCGCCGGCGCAGTGGGCCTGCTCCTCGTGATCGTCTCGGACCATGCGGTCGTGGCCGGTGTCTCCGTGCTGCTGTGGGGGCTGGGCGCATCGCTGGGTTTTCCCCTCGCGCTGTCCGCCGCAGGGGAGTCGGGCTCCGACGAGACGGCTCGGGTCAGTCTGGTTGCGACCATCGGCTACATCGCGTTCCTCGTCGGGCCCCCGGGGCTGGGCTTGCTGGGTGAGCACATCGGCCTGCGCGCCGCGATGCTGGTGGTCCTCGCGTTCGTCGTCTGCGCAGCCTTCCTCGCTCCGGCGGTGGAGCCCCGGCGGCTCACGCCGGGGCCGGCGCCCCGGCGTGATGGTGCGGCCGAGCAGACCACTCAGCACTGATCCCTCCCCCGGCGGGAACGGCCCCTGCCAAGCGGGGTGTTCGGGCGGCGCGCGGTCACCGGTGCCGTCCCTCGCGGGGGCCGGTGCGAGTGCGCCGCGAGGCAGGGCGACGGCGTGCGCAGGAACCGCTTCGCAAGCGGTTCCTGCGCCGTGTGGTGGCCTGGGTGGTGCGTCAGTTGACCCGGACGATCTTCCACAGCTGGTCGTCGATGCCGGCGTCGCCCCACTGGATGACGGCGGCTCCGTTGGCGGTGGAGGACTGGGCCACGGCGGCGACCAGGCCGCTGCCCGCGTTGACGAGTTTGTAGTAGCCGCCGCCTGCGCTGTTCAGGGTCCACTTCTGGGAGTTGGCGGCCGAGGAGGTGTTCTGGACGAGGGCCGCGCCGGCGGAGGTGGAGGCGTTGCTGACGTCGAGGCTGAGGTTGCTGTGGGCGTTGTGCAGTGTCCATGCGCTGCCGCTTTGGGCCTGGAAGGTCCACAACTGGCAGGTGCAGGCGGAGTTTTGCCACTGGTCGGCCGCCTTGCCCGGGGCGGTGGAGGAGGCGGGGATCTCCAGGTACTTGCCGCTGTTCTTGTTGACGAGTACGTACTGGCCGGTGCCCAGGGGTGGCAGGGCGGTCTGGGTGAGGTTCCAGCGCTGGCAGGCGCAGCTGGTGGCGTCCCACTGTCCGGCGGTGGTGCCGGCGGTGGTGGAGGCGCCGGGGATCTCCAGGTACTTGCCGGTCAGCCGGTTGACGAGGGAGAAGCCGCCCGCGGGGTGGGGGGAGATGGCCCACTGGTGGTCGGGGGTGCCGTTGTCGTCCCACTGCAGGATCTTGGCGCCGTTGGCGGTGGACTGGTTCTCCACGCCCAGGACCTTGCCGCCGGCCAGGTTGGAGATGGTGAAGTAGCCGGAGGGCTGCTGGACGAACTTCCATTTCTGCTCGTCCGCGTTGTTGGCGTTTTGCTGGGTGGCGTAGGTGCCGTTGGTGGTGGAGGCGCCCGCGTTGCTCAGCATCAGGTTGCTGGTCGCGTTGGAGAGGGTGTAGGTGGCGCCGTCGGAGATGCCGCCGCCCAGGTCGATCGTGCTGTAGGTGACGGGGTTGGAGAGGTTGCTGCCGCCGCGTCCGGCGCTGAGGACGAGCAGGCTGTGCCCGTCGGTCAGGGGTGTCATGCCGCGGCTGTAGCCGCCGGCCACGCCTGCGTTGATGCGCGTCCAGGTGTTCGCGGCGCCGTTTTGGGTGTTGATGAACAGGTCATCCGCGCTGTTGGCGCTGACGACGAGGGTGCCGGCCGGGCCTCCGGTGGGCAGCCAGGTCATGTACGGAGCGCTCTGGGGTACCACGCCGTCCGTTGTGCGCAGCGGGATGCCGGTGGCGGAGCCGAATGCCTCCGGGTCGGAGGACATCTTGTAGTAGACGGAGAAGTTGCCCTCGGGGGCGCCGCCGTATTCGTAGGACAGGACGTACTTGCCGTTCGGCAGTTTCGCGACGGTCGCCATGCCGGGCCGGTTGCTGTAGGTGGGCATCGCCACGTCGTCGACGACCGGGCCCCAGGTGCGGGCGTCGGTGGAGACCTGGTGCACGATCTTCTGGCCGTGGTCGGGGTCGCGCTGGTCGGAGTAGTAGACGATGAGTTTGTTCCCGGAGACCAGGAAGAACGGCTCCCAGACGGGGGTGTCCCCGTTGGTGTCGTGGGCGGCGCCGCCGGTGGCGATGTGGGTGACGAAGCTCCAGCTCTGCCCGCGGTCGGTGCTGGCGTACAGGTCGATCTTGGTGCCGGACCGGTCGGAGGGCACCGAGTCACCCGCGGCCAGGATGGTGCCGGCCGGGAAGTTGCCGATCGCGGTGGGCAGTTCGAACAGCTCGGGCTGCCAGCGCATGCCCCAGCCGTTTTGTGTGTCGGCGACGTCGGAGAGCTTGCTCCAGGAGTTGCCGTTGTCGGTGGAGCGGTAGATCGGGAAGACGGGCGTGCCGTTGGTGTACTGCTCGAAGGTGGCGAGCAGGGTGCCGTTGGCCGATCCGTTGTGCTGCAGGCGCAGTGCCCGGGGGTACAGCGATCCGGGCGAGGGTGCCCCCGCAGGCGGGGTGTACAGGGTCTGTGAGGGGCGGGAGAGGGCTTGGGCCCGGCCGGCGGCCGGCAGCAGCGTCGCCGCGGCGGCGACGATCAGTGCAAGAAGCAGGAACAGCAGGATGAGGGGGCGGGAGGGCCGGGTGACGTCGGCTCTGACGCCCAGCGGTGCGGGGGACATGTGCGGCTCCCAGGACGGGGAAGGGACGGGGGGTGTTCGGGTGCCCGCCGCTCCCCGGGGAGGGGTCCGGGTGGGCAGCGGCGGGCCCGGCGCGTCCGGTCGCGTATGCGGCTCTTCATCAACGCGGCGGTGCGCGGCGGATCGGGCGGGCCGGCGTCTTGGTTGAGACGGCCGGCGGGTGGCAGGCGGTGCCCGGGTGGGCGTGGGCTTCCTGCCGCGGGGGCTCTCAGGCAGTGCCCGGCCCGGGTGGGGGTGGGCTTCCTGCCGGCGGGGGGGGTTCTCAGGTGGTGCGCGGCCCGGTCTTGCCGGGGTGGGGCGGCGGGGGCGCGGTCGAGCCGCGGACGACGAGTTCGACCGGTGGGTCGCTCGGCTGCGGCAGGTCGGTGTCGGGCTTCTCGATCGCGTGCACGAGAAGGCGGATTCCTTCCCGGGCCGCGGCCTCGAAGGGCTGGCGCACGGTGGTCAGGGGAGGAGAGACGTAGGCGAAGACGGGGTTGCCGTCGAAGCCGACGACGCTGATGTCCTCGGGCACGCGGCGCCCGGCTTCCCGCAGGGCGTGGATGAGGCCGATGGCCATCTCGTCGCCCGCCGCGAAGATGGCGGTCACGGAGCGGTCCGAGGCCAGTGAGCGGCCCACGGCATGGCCGGAGGCGGCCGACCAGTCGCCGTTGAGCAGGGGAGGCTCGTGGGCGCCCCGTGCGGCAAGCGCCGCGCGCCATCCTTCGATGCGGTCCTTGGTGGCGTACCAGCGCCGTGGGCCGGCGAGGTGGTGAACGGTTAGGTGCCCCAGATCCAGCAGGTGCTCGGTGGCGGCCCGGGCCAGGGCGTGGGCGCCCACGCCCATGGTCACGGTGCGGGTGGCGGTGAAGGCGGGCGGTGCCCCCAAAAAGAGGACGGGGACGTCGACGCGGACGCCGACGTCGCCTTCCACGATGGGTTCGGAGACGACGACGCCGTCCACGCCCTGTTCGAGCAGTGACTCGACGGCGCCGGCGATGCCTACCGGGTCGCCGTCGGGGGTGTTGACCACGCGCAGCGCGTAGCCGGCGTCGCGCACGGCCCGCTCGATGTGCACGAGCAGGGAGGCGGTTCCGTATCCGCTGGTGCCCAGGGCGACCACGCCGATGGCGCCGGTGCGCCCGGAGACCAGGGTTCTGGCCGCCTGGTTCAGCCGGTAGCCGAGTTCTTCGGCGGCTGCGAGGACCTTGGTGCGGGCCTGTTCGGAGACGTACGGCTCGTTGTTGAGGACCCGGGAGACCGTTTTGCGGGACACCCCGGCCAGCCGGGCCACGTCCGCGCTGCGCGGCCCGGAGGAGCCCTCGCTCCGCCCCACCCCTGGTGCCATGAAGTCTCCCGACGGCCGTACGTCTGCATCGAAGGAGGTCAACTGTATGACCACGCGGTCTGACCGCGTGGTCATGTCTACGTAGGCCGGGGGCCGCACGTCAAGGGGTGGTGCGGCACCGATTGCGACACGAGGCGGCGGATCCGGCGCAGGGCGGCCGTTTTGCCGGGGTGTCGCGGCCGCCGCGAGTACGCCTGTCGCCGGAGGCATAGGTGCTGGTCAGGGAGCAGATGGTGGTGCTCGGGTCCGGTCGCGGGAGGGGGCCGTCGCTGCCGTGCGGCCGTGAGGCGCCCGAGGCGTTGGCGGGTGGGGCCGGCTCTGCGTCCCGGCCGGAGGGGTCTTGACAGCGACTCCCCGGAGCGTTCAGTCTTCCTCGCAGCCGCCGATCGCATTTGTTCGATCGTGTTGAGTCTTGGTCGCGTTGGTTGGCGACCACTCCCCCGCCACATCCCTCGGGTTGACGTGCCTCGTGGGCACAGCCGCCCTGTCAGGAGCCGAAATGTACCATTCCTCTCTCGGTCGGCCCATGCCCGCTCCCAGCCGCCGCAGCGTTTTGCGCGGCATCGGCGGCGCGGCCGTCCTCGGCGCCGGCATACCTCTGCTCAGCGCCTGCGGCGGCAGCGCTGCGGCCGGCGACCCGAAGACGGTCACCCTCGGCTCGAACGCGTCGGACGCGGTGCCGAAGAAGGCGTTCGCCGAGATCTACGCGGCCTTCACCAAGCAGTCCGGGATCACGGTCGACGTGAACACCAAGGACCACAACACCTTCCAGGGGCAGATCAACAGCTACCTCCAGGGCACCCCGGACGACGTGTTCAGCTGGTTCGCCGGCTACCGCATGCAGTTCTTCGCGGCCAAGAACCTCGCCACCCCCGTCGACGACGTGTGGGCGAAGATCGGCGGCAACTTCCCCGACGCGATGAAGGCGCTCAGCAAGGGCGAGGACGGCAAGTACTACTTCGTGCCCCTCTCCACGTCCCTGTGGGGGGTCTTCTACCGCAAGAGCGTCTTCAAGAAGTACGGCTACGAAGTCCCCACCACCTGGGAGCAGTTCACCTCCCTGTGCAAGCGGATGAAGAAGGACGGCCTGGTCCCGCTCGCCTTCGGCGACAAGGACGCCTGGCCCGCGCTCGGCACCTTCGACCAGATCAACTTCCGCACCAACGGCTACGACTTCCACGTCGAGCTGATGGCCGGCAAGGCGTCCTGGACGGATGCGAAGGTCCGCAAGACCTTCGACCACTGGGCCGAGATCCTCCCCTATCACCAGGACGGCGCCGTCGGCCGCACCTGGCAGGACGCCGCCCAGACACTGATCTCGAAGAAGGCGGGCATGTACCTCTTCGGCAGCTTCGTGGCGCAGCAGTTCACCAACAAGGCCGACCTGGACGACCTCGACTTCTTCCCCTTCCCCGAGATCGACCCGGCCTACGGCCAGGACACCGTCGAGGCCCCCACCGACGGCTTCATGCTCTCCAAGGCCCCGAAGAACAAGGCGGGCGCGCTCAAGCTCCTGGAGTTCCTGGGCACTCCGGCGGCCGAGCAGATCTACCTCAAGTCCGACCCGAGCCTGGTCGCCGCCTCCAACAAGGCCGACACCTCCTCCTACACCGCGCTGCAGAAGAAGGCGTACGCGACGATCTCCGGCGCCAAGCACCTCACCCAGTTCATGGACCGTGACAGCCGGCCGGACTTCACCGCCACGGTGATGCAGCCCGCGCTGCAGAACTTCGTCCGCAACCCCAAGGGCGTCGACAGCCTGCTGGCGTCGATCGAACGCCAGAAGAAGACGATCTTCGCGTCCGCATGACCGCCACCTCGAACGCCGGTATCGGGACCGGCGCCACCAGCACCCCGGGGACGGCCGCCGCGCCGCCCCCGGGCCCCCCGAACAAGGTGACAACCCGTCAAAAGAGGCGGCTGCGGGCGCCGTTGGGCCACCGGCGGCTGCTCACCCGGCGCGATCGCATCACGCTCGGATTGATGGCCGGCGTGCCGACGCTCCTGCACGTCGTCCTCGTGTGGCTCACGGCCCTCGCCTCGATCGCGCTGGCGTTCACCACCTGGGACGGCATCGGCTTCGACTCCATCAAGTGGGTCGGGCTGGACAACTTCCGGGAACTGTTCACCAGCAACCCGCAGTTCTGGCCCGCCGTCGAGCACAACATCATCTGGTTCGTCGTGCTCATCCTCATCCCCACCCCCTTCGGCCTGTTCCTGGCCGTGCAGCTGGACAAGAAGATCCGCTTCAGCCGCGTCTACCAGACCGCGTTCTTCCTCCCCGTCGTCGTGTCGATGGCGGTCATCGGATTCGTCTGGCAGCTGGTCTACAACCCCGACACGGGCCTGATCAACAGCCTCATCGGCGCCAACGAGCCCGGCCACTACATCGACTGGATCGGCGACCCGGACCTCAACCTCTGGGCGATCCTCATCGCCGCGTCCTGGCGCCACACCGGCTACATGATGATCCTGTACCTGGCCGGCCTCAAGGGCGTCGACCCCTCCCTGCGGGAGGCCACCGCACTGGACGGCGCGAACGAGTGGCAGACGTTCAAGAACGTCATCTTCCCCACCCTGCGCCCCACCAACACGGTCGTACTGGTCGTGACGATCATCGAGGCGCTGCGCGCCTTCGACCTGGTCTTCGTCTTCAACAAGGGCGCCCAGGGCACCGAACTGCTCTCGATCCTGGTCACCAACAACATCATCGGCGAGTCCAGCCGGATCGGATACGGCTCGGCGATCGCCGTGGTCCTGCTGGTGATCTCCCTCGCCGTGATCATCCCGTATCTGATCGCGACCTTCCGGAAGGAGCGGCGCGCATGAGCACCGTGAGCGCGCCCGCAAAGCAGCGCACCCCTGTGCGGCCCGCCCGGATCCTGCTGCACACCTTCCTCGTCGTCACCGCCCTGGCCTGGCTCGCCCCGCTGCTGTGGGCGCTGTTCGCGGCCCTGCGCCCGTACGCGGAGACCAGCACCAAGGGCTACGTGTCCTGGCCCGACAAGCTGAGCCTGGACAACTTCACCAACGCCTTCCAGCAGTCGGACATGCTGCACTACTTCGCCAACACACTGCTCATCGCCGTGCCGGCGGTGCTGGTGACGCTGTTGCTGTCCTCCTGCGTGGCCTTCTACGTCAGCCGCTTCGACTTCCGCGTCAACGTCTTCCTGCTGCTGGTGTTCACCGCCGGCAACCTGCTCCCCCAGCAGGTCATCATCACCCCGCTGTACCGCCTGTACCTGCTCGTCGACCTGCCCGGCATCACGGTGAGCGGCAAGCTGTACGACTCCGCGCTGGGCCTGGTGCTCATCCACGTGGCGTTCCAGTCCGGGTTCTGCGCGTTCGTGCTCGCCAACTACATGCGCTCGCTGCCGCACGAGCTGACCGAGGCCGCGCTCGTCGACGGCGCCTCCGTGTGGCGGCTGTACTGGCAGATCGTGCTGCCGCTGTGCAAGCCCGCGATGGCGGCCCTGGCGACGCTGCTGTCCATCTGGATCTACAACGACTTCTTCTGGGCGATCGTGCTGATCTCCACCGGCGAGAACATGCCGATCACCTCCGCCCTCAACAACCTCTCCGGCCAGTACTTCACCGACCCCAACCTGGTCGCCGCCGGCGCCCTGCTCACCGCGATCCCCACGCTGATCGTGTACTTCGTGCTCCAGCGCCAGTTCGTCAGCGGCCTCACCCTCGGTGCCAACAAGGGCTGAAGCCCACGCCTTCCACTCGTTTCCCACACCTTCCGGAGTACCACCAGTGAGCACCGAACGCCGTCTTCGCCTGCCCGGCCTCGCCTACGGCGGCGACTACAACCCCGAGCAGTGGCCCGAGGAGGTGTGGGCCCAGGACATGGCCCTGATGCGTGCGGCCGGGGTGACCATGGTCAGCGTCGGGATCTTCTCGTGGGCGCTGCTGGAGCCGTCCCAGGGCGTCTACGACTTCTCCCGCATGGACAAGATCCTGGAGCTGCTCCACGACCACGGCATCGCCGCCGACCTCGCCACCCCCACGGCCGCCCCGCCCGCCTGGTTCTTCCGCGCCCACCCCGCAGCGCTGCCGGTCGACCGCGACGGCCGCACCTTGTCCTACGGCAGCCGCCAGACGTTCTGCCCCTCCAGCCCCGCCTACCGCGCCGCGGCGCTGGGCATCGCGGGCGCGCTGGCCGAGCGCTACGCCGACCACCCGGCCGTGGCGATGTGGCACGTCCACAACGAGTACGGCTGCCACAACGCCGAATGCTTCTGCGACACCAGCGCCGCCGCCTTCCGCAACTGGCTGCGGGCGAAGTACGGCAACGACCTGGACGCGCTCAACGACGCCTGGGGCACCGCCTTCTGGAGCCAGTGGTACTACGACTGGGCGGAGATCCTGCCGCCCCGCGCCACCGGCGCCGACCCCAATCCCACCCACCAGCTCGACTGGCGGCGCTTTTGCTCGGACGAACTGCTGTCGCTGTTCACCGCCGAACGCGACGTGCTGCGCCGCGCCGCCCCCGCCATCCCCGCCACCACCAACTTCATGGTGATGCACAACTTCGACGCCCTGGACTACTGGCGCTGGGCCCCCGAGCTGGACGTCGTCTCCAACGACCACTACCTGCGCTCCACCGACCCGGAGTCGCAGATCGACATCGCGCTCAGCGGCGACCTGGTGCGCTCCCTGGCCGGCGGCAGGCCCTGGCTGCTGATGGAACACTCCACCGGAGCCGTCAACTGGCAGCCCGTCAACCGGGCCAAGACGCCCGGCGAAATGCGCCGCAACGCGCTCGCCCACGTCGCGCACGGCGCCGACGGCATCGCCTACTTCCAGTGGCGGGCCGCGAAGGCCGGCGCCGAGCAGTGGCACTCGGCGATGCTGCCGCACGCGGGCACCGACAGCCAGATCTGGCAGGACGTCGTCCAACTCGGCGCGGACCTTGGGGCGTTGGCCGAGGTCCGCGGCAGCACCAGCCCCGCCCGCGTCGCCATCGTCTGGGACTGGAACGCCCGCTGGGCCATGGAAGCGCCCTCCCAGCCCAGCGGCGCACTGCGCTTCCAGGACCTGGTCAGGGACTGGTACGCACCGCTGTGGAAGGCGGGCGTGGCGGTCGACTTCGTACGCCCCGACGCCCCCGATCTCGACCGCTACCAGCTCGTCCTCGCCCCCAGCCTGTACCTGGTCGACGACGCGGGAGCAGCCGGCCTGGCGGCGTTCGTCGAGCACGGCGGCACCCTGGCGGTGGGCTTCCACAGCGGCGCGGTGGACGAGAACTGCCATGTCCGCCTGGGTGGTTACCCGGGCGCCTTCCGCGAGATCCTCGGCGTGCACGGCGACGAGTTGTTCCCCCTGCTGCCCGGCCAGTCACTCACCCTGGCCGGCCAGATCCCGCCCGGCGCGAGCGCCGACCTGTGGAGCGAACGCCTCCGGCTCACCGGGGCACAGGCCGTCGCCACCTACGCGGACGGACCCCTGGCAGGCGTGCCCGCCCTCACCCGCCACACCTACGGCAGCGGCACCGCCTGGTACCTCGCCACCCACCCGGACCCCGCCACCCTGGCCGCCGTCCTGCAGCGCATCCGCCAGGAGGCGGGCGTGCGCCCGGAGCGCGAGGTGCCGGACGGCATCGAGGTGGTCAGGCGGCGCGGCACCGACGCCGACTACCTCTTCTTCATCGACCACGCCGGCCACGGCGCCGAGATCCCCGCCGACGGGATCGAACTCCTCACCGGCAAACCGGTCACCGGCTCGGTCACCGTCCCCGAGGGAGGCGTCGCCGTCGTGCGCGAACAGGTCGCCGAAGCCAGGGGTGCGTGAGGTATCGGGGCACCGGACCGGTACGCGGGCGCCGGCCCGCTCCCGGCCTGGCGGCCGAGGACGGGCCGCAGTTCATGCGGGCGGGAGTGTCTTCGCGTCCCAGTCGATGTGGTGGTCGAACTGCCAGGCCATCTTCTCCGGGTTGATCAGCTTCATGGTCGCCGGCATCACGAGGTCGCGCAGGACGCGGCCGACCGGGCCGGCGGTCTTGTTGCTGTTGGTGCGGGCGCCGAGTTTGATGATGCGTTCGACACGGGGCCGGCGCAGGTGTTCGTACGCCGCGAATGCCTGGTCGTAGGGCAGGTCCCGCAGACAGCGCGCGAGTTCGACGGCGCTTTCGGCGGCGAGGGAGGCGCCCTGCCCGGAACTGGACGAGGCGGCGTGGGCCGCGTCGCCGATCAGGGTCATACGGCCGCGGGTCCAGGTCGGAACCCTGGGCATGTTCTCCATCGGGCCGGTGATGAGGAGCTGGCCGACGTCGGTACGGCTGATCATCTCCAGGGCGGGGGTGCGGTCGTCGGCGAAGGCGGTCTGCAGGGTGCGCATCCACTCCTGCGCGCCGATCGCCTGGGCCTGCTCGACGGTCATCGCCAGGGTGTGGGGCAGGTTCACGAACCACACCGCCGAGGAGTCGTCGAAGACCTGGTAGCCGAAGAACGCACGCTTGCCGAAACACATGAACATCACGCCGTTGGTGGAGGGGAGTCCGGAATCGTGCAGCCGGGCCCCGAAGCAGACCAGGCCGGCGTAGTTCGGCTGCGGCGCGGCCGGGTCGATGAGGGGGCGGACCGTGGAGCGGATGCCGTCGGCGCCGATGAGGATCTCGGCGCTTGCCCGCGTTCCGTCCGCGAAGTGCGCGGTGACGCCGCAGGCGGTGTCCGTCGCGCCGGTCAGCCGCTTGCCGTGATGCACGGGGACCGAGCGGCGCTCGGCCTCGTCGTAGATCGCACGGTAGAGGTCGCTGCGCCAGACGAACTGCAGGGACGGCAGGCGGGAGGGCGGGGCGAACCGTGCGAGGTGCTTGCCCGTCCAACTGCGCAGGCCCATGGCGGTGACCGGCGTGCCGATGGCGCGCACGAGGTGGCCCGCGCCGATCGCGTCGAGGGCGTTTAGGCCGTTGGGGGCGATGGACATGCCGCCTCCCACCCCGTCGGCCGTGGAGTCGTACGCCTCGTAGACGGCGGCCTCGATGCCCGCCTTGCGAAGGGCCATCGCGGCGACGGGGCCTGCGATACCGCCGCCGATGACGAGCGCGGTGCGGGCCTTGTCCGTGCGGGTCATGACCGGTGCCCCCTGGTCGGGTCGTCGATCGTCGGTGCGCCGCCGGTCTGGTGGGCGCGGCGCACGTCCTGGACGTAGGCGCGGGAGAACATCGCCGACAGGATCGCGATGCCGCCGCGGTGGACGCGGATCTCGCTGTTCGCCGCCGATCCGGACAGGTGGATACGGCGGCCGGCCGCGTTGGCGCCGGTGGAGGGGGACGGGGAGTCCTTGATCCTGCCGCGGGCGGTCCACCGCAGGTCCCCGTGGTCGACGGTGGCGCCGTCGTCGACGAGCAGTTTGACCATGGCCCGGTCCATGTCGAGGTGGATGTCGACGTCGTCGGGCAGGTGGGGGGAACGCAGGTCGAGGACCGCGGCGCCGCGGCGGGCCCTGACCTCGAAGCGGCCGGCCTCGGTCCAGTTGCCCAGGTGCTTGACCAGGCCGTGGTCGCAGTGGATGCGCTCGGTGAGGGACATCTCGGTGGTTCCTCTCGGTGCGAGGTGTCGTACTGACCACTCGATAGTCACACTGAAACTAGTCTCTCGTCAACTAGTTCTTTCGGGGCTAAAATCAGGCCCATGACGTCCTCCGCTCCCCGCAGCTCCCCCCTCGCCCTGACCGTCCTGGCCCTGCTGCACTACCAGCCGCTGCACCCCTACGGCATCCAGCGGCTGGTCAAGGACTGGGGCAAGGAACAGGTCGTCAACGTCAGACAGCGCGCGAGCCTCTACCGCACCATCGAGCGGCTCAACGGCGACGGACTGATCGCGGTCCGCGAGACGGAGCGCGATCAGCAGTACCCCGAGCGGACCGTCTACGAAGTCACCGACGCGGGACGCGAGAGAGCCCGCGCCTGGCTGGAGGAGATGCTCGCCGCCCCCAAGGACGAGTTCCCCGAGTTCCCGGCCGCCCTCTCCAACCTGCTGCTGCTCCCTGCGCAGGACGTGGGCGACGTACTGGAGCGGCGGGCCGACGCCCTCACCGACAAGCTCGACGCACTGCAGGCGGCCCTGGCCGCAGAGACCGAGCAGGGGCTGCCGCGCGTCACCCGCCTGGAGACCGAGTACCTCAAAGCCGTGACGGCCGCGGAACTGGAGTGGGTGCGCGCGGTGACCGAAGACCTGCGCGCCGGCAGGCTCACGTGGTCCAAGGAGCAGCTCGACGGCTTCGCGGCGGGCTCGGCGCCGCAGTGAGCCGCCCCCGGCGCGTTCCGGGAGACGGTGGCCTGATGCAGGGGACGTGCCAGGGCCGCAAGGAGTGGCAGGGGAAGGACGGGGAACCCGGGATCGGGTCAACTTGACTCCGTATGACCCGACTTGAGGGGAAAACTGGTATGACGTCGAGGACACGCGTCGCAGGAACCGCCGCGGTGATGGTGCTGGCGGCCGGGCTGGCCGGCTGTTCCGATGACGGGGACGGTTCGGACAGGGCAGCGGATACGTCCAAGAGCACACAGCAGGGCGCGTCCGAGTCCCGGGCGGTGAAGGCCGCCTACAGCAGGACCGCCGCGGCCGACACGGCGAGGATGACCGTCACCTCCAGGGCCGCCGCACAGGGCAAGAGCGTCACCGTCCGCGGCAAGGGCGTGATGAACCTCAAAGAGGGCGCCAGCCGCATGACGATGACCGCCCAGGGGCAGCGGATCGAGCAGCGCGTGCTCGACGGCATCGTCTACCAGAAGCCGCCCGCCGCGCAGCGCAGCGAACTGCCCCGCGGCAAGACATGGATGAAGATCGACCTGGCCCGGCTGAAGCAGTCCGGGTCCGGCAACGCGGGGGGCCAGGTCAGCGATCCGGCCGAACCGTTCACCTACACCAAGGGTGTCAGCGACCGGGACGTCACGAAGGTGGGCAGCGAGACCATCGACGGCGCGCGGACCACGCACTACCGCGTCACGGTCGACGTGAAGGCCCTGGCACAGGGCGATACGGCCAAGGGCGAGCAGCTGCGCCGGCAACTGGGCACCTCCACCCTGCCGTTGGACATGTGGCTCGATGGCCAGGGCCGGCTGCGCCAGGAGAGCATCCGCCTGACCCTGCGCCCGCAGACCAAGGACGCGCAGAAGACCCCCGCCATCACCAGCACCACCCTGCTCAAGTTCACCGACTTCGGCACGAAGGCCGACGTCCAGGCACCGCCCGCACAGGGCACCGTGGACGTGACGGGCAAGCTCGCCCAGGCCACGAAGTCCCCGGGCACGGCCTGATCGGCTCGTCCACGGGCGCGCGTTTCGTGAGTGAGCGCGGTGGATCCCAGCGGGACGCCGCGCACGGTGCTGTGACGCACAGCGGCATGGCCTCGTGCGTCATCGCTACGGGAGGTGACCGGCCTCGGGTGAGTGCCAGAACGCGTCGCTCCCCCAAGGCCGGTCACCTCCTGGGGCCGGCCGCGCGGCTCATCCGAAGGTCAGCGGGAGTGTGCTCAGGCCGCGCAGCAGGGTGCTGGTGCGCCAGGTGAGGGTTGCGGGGTCAGTGGCGAGGGTGAAGGCGGGGCGGTGCCCAAGGAGCAGGCGCAGGGCGGTTGTTGCTTCGGTGCGGGCCAGGGGGGCGCCGAGGCAGTGGTGCAGGCCGTGGCCGAATCCGAGGTGGCCGGGTTGTCGGCGGCGCAGGTCGAAGCGGTCGGGGTCGGGGTGGTGGAGGGGGTCACGGGAGGCTGCGGCGAGGGAGATCTGCACGCAGTCGCCTGCCGGGATGCGGGTGCCGACGAGGTCCAGGGTTTCGGCGGCGAAGCGGAACGCGGTGGCGTGGACGGGTGCGTTGTAGCGCAGGGATTCCTCGACGGCCGCTGAGGCCAGGTCGGGGTCGGCGCGCAGCAGGGCGAGTTGGCCGGGGTGGGTGAGCAGGGCGTGGACGGTTGCGGTGATCAGGTTCACCGTCGTCTCGTGGCCCGCGACGAGGATGAGGAAGGCCATGCCGAGGAGTTCCTCAGGGGTGGGGCGGCCGGTTTCGGGTGCGGCACCGTGGTCGGGGGCGGGAGTGCCGGGCGCGGGGGTGTCGTCGGCTGCGGTGACGAGGTGGCTGAGCAGGTCGGTGGCGGGGATGCTGCGTTTGTGGTCGATCAGCCGGGCGAGGTAGGCGGTCAGTGAGGCGGCGGCGTCGGCTGCCGTCTCGGGCGTGGTGGGCATGACCAGTTCGTTGGACCAGGCGTGAAAGAGGGTGCGGTCGGCGGCGGGCACGCCCAGGAGGTCGCAGATGACGGTGACGGGCAGCGGCAGGGCGTACTGGCTGACCAGGTCCGCGGTGCCCTGCTGCGGGAGGGCGGCCAGCAGGTCGAGAGCGACGGTTTCGATTCCAGGGCGCAGTGCGGCGATCCGTCCGGCGGTGAAGTGGCCTGCGACCAGGCGGCGCAGGCGGGTGTGCTGGGGTGGGTCGGTCTGGAGCATGTTGCGGCCGATGGCGTGTCCGCCGTCGCTCTGCCAGGAGGAGGAGTGGCGGATGTCGTTGCGCAGGCGTGGGTCGGTCAGTGCAGCGCGTGCCGCGTCGCGGGTGACGACCAGCCAGCACTCGCCGCTGCCCGGGATGAGGACGCGGTGTACGGGCCCCTTGGCCTGCAGTGCCGCGTAGAGGGGGAACGGGTCGGCGGTCAGGTCGTGGCCGTCGGGGGCGAGGTCTTGCAGAGTGGGTGCGTCGGGCTTGGGCATGGCGTCCTTGGTCCGGTGTTGTGGTCGTGGGGCTGCTGCCTGGCCGAGGTGTGTGGAGTGGGGTGTTGTGGCGTGGGTGCGGGTGCTGCGGGCGGTCAGCCCGGTCGGCGTCGGCCCGCGCGGGTCTCCCCCTCCCCTGGGTTCGTGCCGAGCCCCCATTAAATGGGGAGCACTCCCCGTTTATGGTGCCGACGATAGCAGCACAACCGGGGAACACTCCCCGGCCACGCCCGGCCGGTGGCGGCCGCCCGGATCGCGGCCCGGGCCTTCCCCGTCACGGCCGGGGTGTGGCAGCTCACATGCGCCGGCGCCTCAACGCCGGAACAAGCAGGGGTGGTTGACCGTTCATCCATATGTGGCTGCGGAGGGGACAGTGTCCCCGGGCCTCAACCCCCGCCCACGGGGACGATCGTTCGGCTGAAGCCCCGTGGAGCCTTTCGCCGCGAGGCGACCGCCCTCCGCACGCCACCACCCGGGCCCCGGCCGGCCTCCCCCGACCAGCCGGGGCTTTCGGCTGCACGCCGCCCCTCCCGGCTCCCGAGCCCCGACAAACGACACCGCACCCACCCGGCAAGGAACCCACCGCAGAACAAAGGGCATCCACCCGTACTGGACGCCTTCTCAGGCGGCACGCGAGGCCACCCCTAGTGAGGGCCGGGAGCATCGAGCGGGTCGGCCGGCAAGACCAGCCGGCCTGCTCCCTCGCGCCCCTACGGGTACCACGGGGCCTCTCGCGGGGGCCCGACAAGGGGAGGGACCCATTCATGGCCGCGCGCCGACACCGCCGTACCGCGATCGCCCTCACCGCGGCCACCGCGGCACTCACCGCCGGTCTCGTCACTGGCTGCTCCGCCGTCGACAAGGCTCTGGACTGCATGCAGACCGTCCACTCCATCGCCGAGGACATCACCGACCTCCAGTTCGCGGCCGCGCACGCGGTCGTCAACCAGGACCGGGCCGACGCCTCCCTGGACTCCATCGACAAGGACCTGAAAGAAATCGGCGACACGTCCAACAACGCGGACACCGACAAGGCGGTCGACGACCTGAGCAAGGCGGTCGACAACGTCCGTGCGTCGATCAAGAGCGGCGACAAGAGCCCCGACCTCAGCCCGGTCAACGACGCGGCCGGCGACCTGACGAAGGTGTGCACCTCCCACGCCGGCCGGCACGACAAGGCCTAGCAGCGAGCTCCCAATGAGGTGTTAGAGCCCTCGCCAGGTCGGGGTGGATTCTCCGGTGAGTCGGCGGGCCATCAGGGCGATCATGGCAGGCGTTGCAGGCGTGGAGCCCCGGGTGCGGCACCGGCTGGTCGGGGCCGTGTTCAACGCGGGGCGTAGGGCGGAGGCTGCGGCGGCTGGTGGGGCGGTGGGGGAGGTGGCGGTGGCGGTGGCTCGTCATGGAGGAGCGGGATCGGGTCGTGCATGTGCCAGATGCCGGGAAGATCCAGTTTGCCCTGTCGTTGCGCCAACACGATCCGCCGGAGGGCGAGACGCGCCTCCAGTGCGCAATGCCCGCTGCGTATGGAGACCAGGTGGGCGTTGCGGACGATGGCGACGAGCCCGCCGATCCGGAAGATCAGGATGAGTCTCACGTCAAGGGTGCCGATCTTGGCGCCGTCGAGGAACACGTCGACATAGGGGCTGTGGCTGGAGGTGACCTGGTGAGTGGCGAGGGCGACCACTTCCTCGCTGCCCGGCGCGGCGCGGGTGCGGCGTGCGGCGGCCTTGAGGGCGGGGTGCTTTCGCCATCCGATCGCTGTCACGTCGAAGAATTCCAGACCGAGGAAGGAATCGATGGCACTCGCCAGTTGGTGCTCGACAGCTCGATCCGCCGCGGCCGGCAGGGGACGCGTTCCGTCGAGGAGTGTTCGGGCCGTCCCGCCGTCGTGGAGCGGGCCGAGGAGCGTCTCGGCGGCGCCGGGGCCCTCGTGACCGAGCAGGAAGGCGCGGACCGTCAGAGGCTCGGGCCACTGTGTCGTGGTCATCGCTTCACCCTCCTTCGAGGCTCTGGTCACCTGGATCCATGTGGGGTTCGAGCCGAACCGTGCGGTTGACCGATCCGCTGTCGTGCTGCTCGCGCAGGTCGGCTGTCCCGGGCGTGCTGCGCAGCGACGTTCGGATGTGGTTGCGTGCCCAGCGCGGTCCGCGCTGCCGGTGGTTGATCAGGGGGATCAGTGCTCCCAGGAGCAGCAGTGCTCCGAACAGGGAAGGTCCGACCACCCATCCGACGGGCGTCGAGGTGTCTCCGCCGTGGGTTCCGCCGCCGGTGGTTCCCGCGTTGGCACCACCGGTGTTCCCGCCTCCGGTCCCGCCGGTGTCTCCGCCATTGGTCCCGCCGGTGTCTCCGCCATTGGTGCCGCCACTGTCATTGGTGCCGCCTGTGTTATTGCCTCCGGTGTCGGTTCCGTTCGTCGTCGTGTCGGTCACGGAAAATGTGGTGTGGGCGTAGATGGTGCTCGGGTCGTTGCATGTTGCAGTCACCGTGTGGGTGCCTGCTGTGGCGGTGGAACCGACGTCGATTTTGACATTGAAGCCGCCTGTTTCGGGATCGATGTCTTTCGTGGAGATGGAGGTGTCGTCGACGGAGACATCGACCGAGCCGGGTGTGTCGTCCGTGTAGCAGTCGTCGAATCCGGAGCCATCGACGCTTATCGTCGTGCCGCGCTCGGCTTCAGAGGGGTCCACTTTGATGGCGGGAGCGGGCGGGGGTGTCGTTCCGTGTCCGTCCTCAGGTGGGGGTGTCGTTCCGTGTCCGTCCCCAGGTGGGGGTGTGGTTGGTCCGCTTCCGTCCCCGCTGTCAGTCGGGGTGACCGTGAACGGCGCCTTGCCGCTGACCCCGTTGTCGCAGACCGCCGTCACCGTATGAGAGCCCGCGTCTGCCTTCGCCGGCACGTCGAATGCGGCATCGGCCTGGGTTTCTGTGGTGAATCCGCCGACGTTGCCACCGTCCCAGTAGATGTCGGTGACGATGTGTGTGCCGAGTTTGGTGGTGGTGCAGCCTGCGAAGGTGACCTGCACAGTGGTCCCCGGAGGCCCTGTGGAGGGGCTGAGAGCAATGGACAGCTCTCCGGTCGCCCTCGGCGCCGAGAACGCCGTCGGAGCCCACCCGATCGCGATGCTCACAAGCACGGCGGTCAGCATTCGGCAGACGAATCCGGCGGCAGACGACATGAGCGACGGGACAAGGAGGGGCGACCAAGGAGGTGCATTGCGACGCGAGGGTGAAGGGCGACGCGTGCCCCTTGGCCTCATCAGGTTTTCGCCCTCTCACGCCATTCTCCTACGCCGCGCCGGGCTTCGCTCGTCGTCGCGGTGGGGAGAAGTGCAGCGCTTGCGAGAGGGCGTTCTCTCCCGATGTTTCATCCCGATACACGGCTTTTGACGCGTAGCCCATCACCGCGCCACGGCCGGTGACGGCCGCCCCTCGGCAGACGGGCCGGTTCGTTCAGAGGACCGTCCAGGTGTCGCCGCCGGTGAGCAGTGCGGCGAGGTCGCCTTTGCCGTTCTGTTCGATGGCGGTGTCGAGTTGGTCGGCCATCTGGGTGTCGTAGACGGGGCGGTTGATGTCGCGGAAGACGCCGATGGGGGTGTGGTGGAGGGTGTCGGGGTCGGCGAGGCGGGAGAGGGCGAAGGCGGTGGTCGGGGAGGTGGTGTGGGCGTCGTGGACGAGCACGTCGGCCTCGTTGTCGGGGGTGATGGTGACGACGTCGAGGTCGCCGGTGGTCCGGTTGCGGATGACGCCGCGGGCACGGTCGGCGCCGAAGCGGATGGGCTGCCCGTGTTCGAGGCGGATGACGGCTTCCTGGGCCTGCTGGCTGTCCTTGAGGGCGTCGAAGGCGCCGTCGTTGAAGATGTTGCAGTTCTGGTAGATCTCCACCAGGGCGGTGCCGGGGTGGGCGGCGGCCTGGCGCAGGACCTCGGTGAGGTGCTTGCGGTCGGAGTCGACCGTCCGGGCCACGAAGGAGGCCTCGGCGCCGATCGCGAGGGAGAGCGGGTTGAAGGGTGCATCCAGCGAGCCCATCGGCGTCGACTTGGTGATCTTGCCGACTTCGGAGGTGGGGCTGTACTGGCCCTTGGTCAGGCCGTAGATGCGGTTGTTGAAGAGCAGGATCTTCAGGTTCACGTTGCGGCGCAGCGCGTGGATGAGGTGGTTGCCGCCGATGGACAGCGCGTCGCCGTCCCCGGTGACCACCCACACGCTCAAGTCCCGGCGGGAGGAGGCCAGTCCGGTGGCGATGGCGGGGGCGCGGCCGTGGATGGAGTGCATGCCGTAGGTGTTCATGTAGTACGGGAAGCGGGAGGAGCAGCCGATCCCGGAGACGAAGACGACGTTCTCCTTGGCCAGGCCGAGTTCGGGCATGAAGCCCTGCACGGCGGCGAGGATCGCGTAGTCACCGCAGCCCGGGCACCAGCGCACCTCCTGGTCGGACTTGAAGTCCTTCATGGACTGCCGGCCCTCGGCCTTCGGCACAAGGGACAGGGCTTCAAGAGGCATCGTTGAACTCCCTCAGCACGGTGGCGAGTTGCTCGGCCTTGAACGGCATTCCGTTGACCTGGGTGTAGGAGCGGGCGTCGACGAGGTATTTGGCCCGGATGAGGGTGGCGAGCTGGCCGAGGTTCATCTCGGGGATCACCACCGTGTCGTAGCCCTCAAGGACCCTTCCCAGGTTGCGGGGGAAGGGGTTGAGGTGGCGCAGGTGGGCCTGCGCGATCGCCTCCCCGGCGGCGCGCAGCCGCCGTACCGCCGCGGTGATGGGCCCGTACGTCGAACCCCAGCCCAGCACCAGGGTGTTGGCGTGGTGGGGGTCGTCGACTTCCAGGTCGGGCACGGTGATGCCGTCGATCTTGGCCTGCCGGGTGCGGACCATGAAGTCGTGGTTGGCGGGATCGTAGGAGATGTTGCCGGTGCCGTCCTGCTTCTCGATGCCGCCGATGCGGTGCTCCAGGCCGGGTGTGCCGGGGATCGCCCACGGGCGGGCCAGGGTCTGCAGGTCGCGTTTGTAGGGCCAGAAGACGTCCGTGCCGTCCTCCAGCGTGTGGTTGGGCCCCTGCGCGAACTGCACCCGCAGGTCCGGGAGTTCATCGATCTCCGGGATGCGCCACGGCTCGGATCCGTTGGCGAGATAGCCGTCCGAGAGCAGGAACACCGGGGTGCGGTAGGCCAGCGCGATCCGCGCCGCCTCCAAAGCCGCGGTGAAACAGTCCGCGGGGGTACGCGGCGCGATCACCGGCACCGGCGCCTCACCGTTGCGGCCGTACATCGCCTGCAGCAGGTCCGCCTGCTCCGTCTTGGTCGGCAACCCCGTCGAGGGACCGCCGCGCTGGATGTCGATGACCAGCAGCGGCAACTCCATCGACACGGCCAGCCCGATGGTCTCCGACTTCAGCGCCACCCCCGGCCCCGACGTCGTG